>NZ_AKJR01000197.1:0-13569 GCF_000282235.1 Pseudomonas sp. GM24
TTGTGGGGTTCTGGAGAAAGAGGCAGGTATTCCTGCCCCTCATTCCATTAAGCGTAGCTTTCGATCGACGGGCAGGCGCACACCAGGTTGCGATCGCCGAAGACGTTGTCGACGCGACCGACCGGCGGCCAGTATTTACCTTCAATCAACGACGCAACCGGGTAAACGGCCTGCTCGCGGCTGTACGGGTGAGTCCACTCGCCAACCAGTTCCGCCGCGGTGTGCGGCGCGTTCTTCAGCGGGTTGTCATCCTTGTCCAGCGTGCCGTTTTCCACCGCGCGGATTTCTTCGCGGATGCGGATCATCGCGTCGCAGAAGCGATCCAGTTCTTCCTTGGATTCGCTTTCGGTCGGCTCGATCATCAGCGTGCCCGCTACCGGGAACGACATGGTCGGCGCGTGGAAACCGAAGTCGATCAGGCGCTTGGCGACGTCATCAACGCTGATGCCGCTGCTGTCTTTCAACGGACGCAGATCGAGAATGCACTCGTGCGCCACCAGACCGTTGCTGCCGGTGTACAGGACTGGGTAGTGCTCTTCGAGGCGACGGGAAATGTAGTTGGCATTGAGGATTGCCAGTTGCGAAGCGCGCTTCAGACCGGCGCCGCCCATCATGCGAATGTACATCCAGGTGATCGGCAAAATACTTGCGCTGCCGAACGGTGCCGCGCAGACCGCGCCTTCCTTGCGTTCCATCTGGCCGTGGCCGGGCAGGAACGGAGTGAGGTGCGACTTCACGCCAATCGGACCAACGCCCGGGCCGCCACCGCCGTGCGGGATGCAGAAGGTTTTGTGCAGGTTCAGGTGCGAGACATCGCCGCCGAACTTGCCCGGTGCGCAGAGGCCGACCATTGCGTTCATGTTGGCGCCGTCGATGTATACCTGACCGCCGTTGTCATGAATGATCCCGCAGATTTCGCGGATGCCTTCTTCGAACACGCCGTGGGTCGACGGGTAAGTGATCATCAGCGCGGCGAGGTGTTCGCGGTGCTCGATGGCTTTGGCACGCAGGTCTTCGATGTCGACGTTGCCGCGCGCATCGCACGCGGTCACGACCACGCGCATGCCAGCCATGTTGGCGGTAGCCGGGTTGGTGCCGTGGGCGGACGACGGAATCAGGCAGATGTCGCGACGCTCATCGCCACGGCTCTGGTGATAGGCGCGGATCGCCAAGAGGCCTGCGTATTCACCTTGCGAACCGGCGTTCGGTTGCAGCGAGATCGCGTCGTAACCGGTAGCGGCGCAGAGCATCGCTTCCAGTTCATCGGTCAGTTGCTGGTAACCGGCACTTTGCGCGGCCGGGGCGAACGGGTGCAGGGCACCGAATTCAGCCCAGGTCACCGGGATCATTTCGCTGGCGGCGTTGAGTTTCATGGTGCACGAACCCAGCGGGATCATGGTGCGATCCAGTGCCAGGTCTTTGTCCGCCAGTTTGCGCAGGTAGCGCATCAGCTCGGTTTCCGAGTGATAACGGTTGAACACCGGGTGGCTGAGGATTGGCGACTGACGTACCAGCGAGGCTGGAATAGTGCTCTGCACGGTCGCAGCAAGTGCAGCGAAGTCCGGCAGGGTCTTGCCGTCGGCGAACAAGCCCCACAGGGTTTCAATATCCGCCTGAGTGGTGGTTTCGTCGACCGACAGACCCAGACGCTGAGCGTCGATCACGCGCAGGTTGATCTGTGCAGCGTGCGCCTTGTCGTGCAGCGCTGCGGTGTGTGCGCCGGTGGCCACGGTCAGGGTGTCGAAGAAACTGGCTTGTTCGACATTAGCGCCCAGCGCGGTCAGGCCCTTGGCCAGAATCGCGGTCAGGTGATGCACGCGGTTGGCGATCTGCGTCAGGCCTTTCGGGCCGTGGTAGACAGCGTACATGCTGGCGATGTTGGCCAGCAGCACCTGCGCGGTGCAGATGTTCGAGGTGGCCTTCTCGCGGCGGATGTGTTGCTCGCGGGTCTGCATCGCCAGACGCAGCGCCGGCTTGCCGAAGCGGTCAACCGAGACACCGACCAGACGGCCCGGCATATCGCGTTTGAACGCATCTTTGGTGGAGAAGTAAGCCGCGTGCGGGCCACCGAAGCCCAGCGGCACGCCGAAGCGTTGCGCGGAACCGATGGCGACGTCAGCGCCGAACTCGCCCGGGGCGGTCAGCAAGGTCAGGGCCAGCAGATCAGCAGCCACGGCCACCAACGCGTTGGCGGCGTGGAAGCGTTCGGTCAGTTCGCGATAGTCGAACACATCACCGTTGCTCGCCGGGTATTGCAGCAGTGCGCCGAAGAACGGCGTCACGTCAGTCAGTTCACGCTCATCGCCGACCACAACGTCAATGCCCAGCGGCTCGGCACGGGTGCGCAGCACGTCGAGGGTTTGCGGGTGGCTGTGGATCGAGGCGAAGAATTGGTGGCTGCCCTTGTTCTTGCTCAGGCGTTTGCAGAAGGTCATGGCTTCGGCAGCGGCGGTGGCTTCGTCGAGCAGCGAGGCGTTGGCGATCGGCAGGCCGGTGAGGTCGCTGATCATGGTCTGGAAGTTCAGCAGCGCTTCGAGACGGCCCTGGGAAATTTCTGGCTGGTACGGCGTGTAAGCGGTGTACCAGGCCGGGTTTTCCAGCAGGTTGCGCAGGATTGGCGACGGCGTGTGGCAGTTGTAGTAGCCCTGGCCGATGTAGGTTTTGAACAGCTGATTTTTGCCAGCGATCGATTTGATCATCGCCAGGGCATCGGCTTCGCTGAGGCCATCGTCCATGCCGAGCACGCTGGTGCCCTTGATGCTTTCCGGGATGACACTGGCGCTCAGCGCTTCGAGCGAGTCGAAGCCGAGGCTGTTGAGCATGGCTTGCTCGTCACCGGCGCGCGGGCCGATGTGACGGGCAATGAATTCGTTGGCGGTGCCAAGGTTTACTTGAGTCATGTCGGTGTTCCTCAGGCTTCGGCTTGGGCTTTGATCAGACGGTCGTACGCGTCCTGATCGAGCAGTTTGCCGACAGCGGCGGCGTCGCTTGGCTGGAAGCGGAAGAACCAGCCTTCGCCCAGCGGATCTTCGTTGACCAGTTCCGGGGCATCTTCCAGCGCCGGGTTGACTTCCAGTACCTCGCCGTCGAGGGGCATGTACACGCCGCTGGCGGCTTTTACCGATTCCACGGTGGCGGCTTCGGCGCCTTTTTCGTAAGCCTGCAGCTCAGGCAGTTGCACGAACACCACGTCGCCCAGGGCGTTCTGCGCGAAAGCGGTGATGCCGACAGTAACGCTGCCGTCAGCTTCGGTGCGCAGCCATTCGTGATCTTCAGTAAAACGCAACTCGCTCATGGAAACTCCTCAGGGGCCAGACTCGTCTGGTGGACGCGGTGGAATAGTCGGGCGCGAAGGCCCTTATTTATGAGGGGTTGATTAGCAAGAATGCGGCCAACGTTTATTTATCTATATAAATCAATAAGTTATCTGGTTTTGTGAGATGGCTTGAGCTGGGGCGTGTAGCGAAATCGCTACAGCTTGGAGCGAGGATAAAAGCTGAATGGGATCAAAGCCTTGCACAGCGGTGATCGGAGGAGGGTGTAGCGATATCGTTCCGCTGTAGCGCTTTCAGTACAGTTGGAGGTCGTTTTTAAACTGGGAACCCTGATTTTTTGAATTGGAAACCCGGACTGTAGGAGCTGCCGGAGGCTGCGATCTTGATCCGGGCAATACACATCCAAAGTCCAAAGATCGCAGCCTCCGGCAGCTCCTACAAGGGAATTTGTGGTGCTTTCAGGGTTTGTTGGGAATGCCGTACTTGCGCAGGCGATGGGCGATGGCCGTGTGCGAAGTTTGCAGGCGGCTGGCCAGTTGCCGGGTCGAGGGATAGCTGACGTAGAGTTTTTCCAGCAGGGAACGCTCAAAAGCTTCGACCGCTTGTTCGAGGCTGTCGACATCGCTGTCGGTTTGCCGCGCCACCGAGGTACCGGCAATGTCGAGGTCGCCAATATCCACCAGGCTACTCTCGCAAATCGCCGCCGCGCGGAAGATCACGTTCTGCAATTGCCGCACGTTGCCCGGCCAGCGATTGCCGAGCAGGGCCGGGTAAGTCCCCGGGGCGAGGCGGCAGACCGGGCGCTGAATCTGCGCACAAGCCTGCTGCATGAAATAGCGGGCCAATAGCAAAATGTCCTGCCCGCGCTCGCGCAGCGGCGGCACTTCAACGTTGAGCACGTTGAGGCGGTAGAACAGGTCTTCGCGGAACAAGCCTTCGCTGACCATTTTCTCCAGATCGCGGTGGGTCGCGCTGAGGATGCGTACGTTGACCTTCACTTCACGATCACCGCCCACGCGGCGGAAGCTGCCGTCGTTCAAAAAGCGCAGCAGTTTGGCCTGCAAGTACGGCGACATTTCGCCGATTTCATCGAGAAACACCGTGCCCTGGTTAGCCAGTTCCATCAGCCCCGGCTTGCCGCCGCGCGCTGCTCCGGTGAAGGCGCCGGGGGCGTAGCCGAACAGTTCGCTTTCGGCGAGGTTCTCCGGCAGCGCTGCGCAGTTCAACGCCAGAAAAGGAGCGCTGTGCCGCGCACTGATCGCGTGGCAGGCACGGGCGACCAGTTCTTTGCCGGTGCCGGTTTCGCCTTGAATCAACAGCGGTGCGTCGAGGGCGGCGACCCTTTGTGCGCGGGCCTTGAGGGTGCGGATTGCCGGGGATTCTCCGAGCAATGCATCGAAACCTTCGGCATGGTCGTGGTGCAAGGCCGAGAGTTGTTCGCCGATGCGGTTCGGTTGATACAAGGTCAGCAGGGCGCCAGCGTCGGTGATCGGCGTGGCATCGAGCAACAAGGTCTGACCGTTGACGGTGATTTCGCGCAGCGGCAAACGGAAGCCGTGTTCGAGCAAGGTGTCGAGCAGCGCGGGATCATTGAACAGTTCTGCAACACTCTCACCGGCCGGTTCACGACCGTACAAGGCGATCAACGCCGGGTTGGCCAGCAGCACCTTGCCGGCGCTGTCGAGCGCCAGCACCGGATCGGTCATTGCCGCCAGCAACGCGTCGAGTTGCAAGTGCCGACGCTGGCCAGGGAGGATGTCGACCACGGTTACCGCCTCGACGCCGAGCACGCGAAACAAAGCATCTTTCAGCTCTTCGAGCACTTGCGGGCTCAACGTTGGCGCGTCGATGTAGACGTTTGGCGGGATCATCTCCACCGCATCCAGATTGAGATTGCGCCCACCGAGGATAGCCAGGACTTCCTGGGTGATGCCGACGCGGTCGATGAAACTGACGTGGATACGCATGGGGCGGTTCAGTGATCTGCAGAGCGGAGGGTGGCAAGTATGCCTTGGGCTTGGAGAGAGGTGAAAGCAAAAGCACCCTCACCCCAGCCCTCTCCCAGGGGGAGAGGGGGCTGACCGAGGTGTCTTGGGTTTGACATCGACCTGAAGTAGCCAGTCGATTATGGATTCGGTAGAGCTGGATCGGTCGGCGTAACTCTGAAGCATTCCCCAATCAGTCCCCTCTCCCTTTGGGAGAGGGCTAGGGTGAGGGGCTTTTGCGGGTTACTCGAAATGCTCAAGATTGACCGGATCCCCGGATTTCATATCAAGTTGCTTGCGGATGTCTTCAAACATCATGTCGTAATGCTTGTGCACCGAACCGATCTGACTGTGAGTCTTGGGAATGCCGTACTTCTCGGCGATTTTCGTCACGTTGTTGGCAAAGTTGTAGGCCTCCTCTTTGGGCAGGAAGAAGGTCTCTTTCATGTCCTTGCCCTGAAGGTTGCCATGCATCGTGAACTGGATGCCTTTGCCTTTTTGCGGATCGGTGAATACTTCATAGTCGAGGTGCACGTTGTAACTGACGTCATCCGGCGTCAACGCATGCCGCTCAATGTGCAGATGACCGGGTTCAAACTGGGCCATGGGTTTCTCCTTTCAAGGCATGGGAGAAGGGCAGACCCTCGGTCTGCCCCCGGAGTTTCTGATTATCGGTAAGTGATGCCCGGCTTCGCCGTGGTCACGCGAGTACCGGCAGTGCCCTGAACGATGGCTTCGATATCCGCCAGCGAACCGATCACCGCGACCTTGCCAGTATGGCGCGCGAATTCGCAGGCTGCCTGCACCTTGGGCCCCATCGAGCCAGCGGCGAAACCGAGGCGTTCGAGTTCGTCCGGGTGCGCTTCGGCAATGGCTTTTTGCGTTGGCTTGCCGTAGTCGATGAACGCCGCGTTGACGTCCGTGGCAATCACCAGCAGATCGGCTTCCAGTTGCTCGGCGAGCAGCGACGAGCACAGGTCCTTGTCGATCACCGCCTCAATACCCTTGAGATTGCGGTTCTCGTCATACATGGTTGGAATCCCGCCGCCACCGGCGCAAATCACGATGCTGCCCTTGTCCAGCAGCCACTTGATCGGGCGGATTTCGAAGATGCGTTTTGGCCGCGGACTGGCGACCACGCGGCGGAATTTGTCGCCATCCGGAGCAATCGCCCAGCCTTTTTCAGCAGCGAGTTTTTCCGCTTCGGCCTTGTCGTAGACCGGGCCGATCGGTTTGGTCGGGTTCTGGAAGGCCGGATCCTTGGCGTCGACTTCAACCTGGGTCAGCAGGGTGGCGAACGGCACCTCGAAATCAAGCAGGTTGCCCAGTTCCTGTTCGATGATGTAGCCGATCATGCCTTCGGTTTCGGCACCGAGCACGTCCAGCGGGTAAGGGCTGACGGAGGTGTATGCCGCCGCTTGCAACGACAGCAGGCCGACTTGCGGGCCATTGCCGTGGGCGATGACCAGTTGGTTGCCGGGATGGATCTTGGCGATTTGCTCGGTGGCGATGCGGATGTTGGCGCGCTGATTGTCAGCGGTCATCGGTTCACCACGGCGGAGCAGGGCGTTACCGCCCAGCGCTACGACGATACGCATAATGCATGTCCTTTTCGTGTTGATCGTTCCCACGCTCTGCGTGGCAATGCCGCCACGGACGCTCCGCGTCCACTGTGACGCAGAGCGTCACGGGATGCATTCCCACGCGGGAGCGTGGGAACGATCATGGATCAGCAGTGGTTACAGATCAGCCAGGGTCGAGACCAGAATCGCCTTGATCGTGTGCATGCGGTTTTCCGCTTGCTCGAAGGCGATGCAGGCTGGGGACTCGAACACGTCGTCGGTCACTTCGATGCCGTTGGCCAGGTGCGGATACTGCTCGGCAATCTGTTTGCCGACCTTGGTATCGCTGTTGTGGAACGCCGGCAGGCAGTGCATGAACTTGGTGCGTGGGTTGCCGGTGGCTTTCATCAGCTCTTTGTTGACCTGATACGGCAGCAGTTGCTGGATACGTTCAGCCCAGGCCTCAACCGGCTCGCCCATCGATACCCAAACGTCGGTATGGATGAAGTCGACACCTTTGACGGCGGCTTTCGGGTCTTCGGTCAAGGTGATGCGCGCACCGCTTTCTTCCGCGTATTTGTTGCAGCGCTCGACCAGATCGTCATGCGGCCACAGCGCTTTCGGAGCGCAGATGCGCACGTCCATGCCGAGTTTGGCGCCGACCAGCAGCAGCGAGTTGCCCATGTTGTTGCGCGCGTCGCCGAGGTAGGCGTAGCTGATTTCATGGATCGGCTTGTCGGCGTGTTCACGCATGGTCAGCACGTCGGCGATCATTTGCGTCGGGTGATATTCATCGGTCAGGCCGTTGAACACCGGCACACCGGCGAATTTTGCCAGCTCTTCGACGATTTCCTGTTTGAAGCCACGGTATTCGATGGCGTCGTACATGCGCCCCAGCACGCGGGCGGTGTCTTTCATGCTTTCTTTGTGGCCGATCTGCGACGAGTTCGGGTCGATGTAGGTGACGTTGGCGCCTTGGTCATAGGCCGCCACTTCGAACGCGCAACGGGTGCGGGTCGAGGTTTTTTCGAAGATCAGGGCGATGTTGTTGCCCTTCAGGTGTTGCTGCTCGGTGCCGGTGTATTTCGCGCGTTTGAGATCGCGGGACAGGTCGAGCAGGTAACGCAGCTCACGTGGGGTGTGGTGTTCCAGGCTGAGCAGGTTACGGTTGTGAATGTTGAACGCCATGATGATTCTCCTTGGATTCGGTAATCGGCCCGGCCGCTACGGGATGGGTGCGGCCGGGGAGATGGTCGTTTAGTAATCGATTGGGTCACGCACGATCGGGCAGGTCATGCAGTGGCCGCCGCCACGGCCTCGGCCCAGTTCACCGGCGCTGATGGTGATGACTTCCACGCCGGCCTTGCGCAGCAGGGTGTTGGTGTAGGTGTTGCGGTCGTAGCCGATGACCACGCCCGGTTCCACGGCCACCACGTTGTTGCCGTCGTCCCATTGCTCGCGTTCGGCGGCGAAGCTGTTGCCGCCGGTTTCCACCACGCGCAACTTCGGCAAATTGAGGGCTTTGGCCACGGTGTCGAGGAAAGTGCCTTCTTCGCGGCGGATGTCGATGCCGCCCTGTTTGCTTTCGTCAGGGCGCAGGGTGAAGGCGACGATCTGATTCACCACTTCCGGGAAAATCGTCACCAGGTCGCGGTCGCAGAAACTGAACACGGTATCCAGGTGCATCGCCGCGCGGGACTTCGGCAGGCCGGCAACGATGACTTTTTCCACGGCTTTGTTTTTGAACAGGTTCAGCGCCAGTTGGCCGATGGCCTGACGCGATGAGCGCTCGCCCATGCCGATCAACACCACGCCGTTGCCGATTGGCATGACGTCGCCGCCCTCGAGGGTGGAGCTGCCGTGGTCCTTGTCCGGGTCGCCGTACCAGATCTCGAATTCGGCGTTGGTGAACTGCGGGTGGAATTTGTAGATGGCGGTGGTCAGCAGGGTTTCCTGACGACGTGCTGGCCAGTACATCGGGTTCAGCGTCACGCCACCATAGATCCAGCAAGTGGTGTCGCGGGTGAACTGAGTGTTCGGCAGCGGCGGCAGGATGAAGCTGGAGTGGCCGAGGAAGTCGCGGAACATCTGGATGGTCTTGCCGCCGAAACTGTCCGGCAGATCATCGGCGGAGACGCCGCCGATCAGGAATTCGGCGATGTGTCGCGGCTCGAGGCTTTTCAGCCAGGACTTCACTTCGCTGATCAGGCCCAGGCCCACCGAATCGGCGGTGACCTTGCGCTCAAGAATCCAGTCCAGCGCCTCAGGGATGGCGACGATGTCGGTCAGCAGGTTGTGCATTTCCAGCACGTCGATGCCGCGCTCGCGCATCTTGGTGACGAAGTCGAAGTGGTCGCGCTTGGCCTGAGCCACCCAGAGCACGTCGTCGAACAGCAATTCATCGCAGTTGTTCGGGGTCAGCCGCTGATGGGCCAGACCTGGGGAGCACACCATGACTTTGCGCAGTTTGCCGGCTTCGGAATGGACGCCGTACTTAACTTTTTCCGTGGTCATTTCAGATCCTCCAGATAACAATTCAATCAGGGATTACAGAGTCAGGAAGCCGTCGTAGAGACCGTAGGCAGCCACCAGGGCACCCACGACCACTGCGGCGAAAATCAGCTTCTCGACGTTAGTGAAAATCGGTTGCTTGAGTTCCAGCTTGGCTTTGGCGAACAGGATCGCGCCAGGTGCGTAGAGCAGGGCCGAGAGCAGCAGATACTTGACCCCGCCGGCATACAGCAGCCACACCGCGTAAATCAGCGCGATGCCGCCGATAATCAGATCCTTGCGTCGCTCGGCCGCAAAGCCTTCATAGCTTTCGCCGCGCACCGCCAGCAGCAGGGCATAGGCTGCCGACCACAGGTACGGCACCAGGATCATCGAAGTGGCGAGGTAGATCAGCGACAGATAAGTACTGGCCGAGAACAGCGTGATGATCAGGAAGATCTGCACCATCGCGTTGGTCAGCCACAGGGCGTTGACCGGTACGTGGTTGGCGTTTTCCTTGCGCAGGAACTCCGGCATGGTGTGGTCTTTGGCAGCGGCGAACATGATCTCCGCACACAGCAGCACCCACGACAGCAGCGCACCCAGCAGCGAGATGATCAGGCCGACGCTGATCAGCACCGCGCCCCAGTGACCGACCACATGCTCGAGCACGGCGGCCATCGACGGGTTCTGCAGTTTCGCCAGTTCCGGTTGGGTCATGATGCCCAGCGACAGCACGTTCACCAGCACCAGAAACAGCAGCACGGTGATGAAACCGATCACGGTGGCTTTGCCGACGTCCGAGCGTTTTTCCGCACGGGCCGAGAAGATGCTCGCACCCTCGATGCCGATGAACACCCAGACGGTGACCAGCATCATGTTGCGCACCTGGTTCATCACACTGCCCAGATCCGGGTTTTTGATGCCCCAGATGTCGGCGGTGAAGATGTCCAGTTTGAAGGCGAACACCGCGATCAACACGAACAGCAGCAGCGGTACGACCTTGGCGACCGTGGTCACCAGGTTGATAAACGCCGCTTCCTTGATCCCGCGCAGCACCAGAAAGTGCACAGCCCACAGTAAAACCGAGGCGCCGATTACCGCAGCAACGGTGTTGCCTTCACCGAAAATCGGGAAGAAATAACCGAGGGTGCTGAACAGCAGAACGAAGTAACCGACGTTACCCAGCCAGGCGCTGATCCAGTAACCCCAGGCGGACGAGAAACCCATGTAATCGCCGAATCCGGCCTTGGCGTAGGCGTAGACACCGCCGTCCAGGTCAGGCTTGCGATTGGCGAGGGTTTGAAAGACAAAAGCGAGGGTGAGCATGCCGACAGCGGTGATGGCCCAACCGATCAGTACTGCACCGACGTCGGCGCTGGCGGCCATGTTTTGTGGCAAAGAAAATATCCCGCCACCGATCATTGAGCCGACTACCAATGCAACCAGTGCACCTAGTCGTAGTTTTCCGGGAGCTTCAGACATTGCATGACTCCATTGCAGGAGAGAAGAGATCACAGCGTAGTTCTGTTGTCTGTTCAAACAGCTGACTTAGATCAGTGCATGGTCACATTCCATTGTTAATGAATGACTTAGGCTTCGACTGAAGGCATAAATACTCTGCCCGCAAGGCCCGTCCTAGAGGCGTTGTGGCTACATTGTTGGGAATGGCTATTATTACTTTCGAATTATCACGCTAGTTCTTTTTCAGCTTTTGGCAAATTTTCAGCGTCTGTTTTCAGTACAGAATTGATTTATCAGGATCAGCGCACAAAACTGTCTTAACGTGCTAGGCGTTAGCGTCATCGGCTATATATAAACAGGCGTTAATTGGCGTTACCTGATAAACGTCATCTACCTTTATCCGTTTAGTTAATAGTTGTTACAAATGCACGCTCACCACACTTCAAAGGGAAACTGAAATGTCGCAACCGACGCAAAAGCTGCGATTAGGCGCGTTGATCGCCCTGGTGGTGGGTTCGATGATTGGCGGAGGGATTTTCTCGCTGCCGCAGAACATGGCGGCACGCGCCGATGCCGGGGCGATCCTGATCGGTTGGGGCATCACGGCGATCGGCATGCTGACCCTGGCGTTCGTGTTCCAGACGTTGGCCAATCGCAAACCCGAGCTGGATTCCGGCGTGTACGCCTACGCCAAGGCCGGGTTTGGCGACTACATGGGTTTCTCGTCCGCGTGGGGTTACTGGATCAGTGCGTGGCTGGGCAATGTCGGCTATTTCGTCCTGCTGTTCAGCACCCTCGGTTACTTCTTTCCGGTATTCGGCCAAGGCAATACGCCGATCGCCATCGGCTGCGCCTCGGTGCTGCTGTGGGCCGTGCATTTTCTGGTGATGCGCGGGATCAAAGAGGCGGCGCTGATCAATCAACTGACCACGGTGGCCAAAGTCGTACCGCTGATCATGTTCATCGTCATCGCGGCAGTCGCGTTCAAGGCAGACATTTTTACCCGCGACATCTGGGGCACCAGCAACCCGAATTTCGGTGGGGTGATGGATCAGGTGCGCAACATGATGCTGGTCACGGTGTTTGTGTTCATCGGCATCGAAGGCGCCAGTGTGTACTCGGCGCGGGCGGAGAAACGCAGCGACGTCGGCCGCGCCACGGTGATCGGTTTTATCGGTGTGCTGGCGCTGCTGGTGCTGGTCAACGTGCTGTCGCTGGGGATCATGAGTCAGCCGGAACTGGCGAATCTGCAGAACCCTTCGCTGGCGGCGGTGCTCGAGCACATCGTCGGGCCGTGGGGCGCGCTGTTGATCAGCATCGGTCTGGCGATTTCCCTGCTCGGTGCGTTGCTGTCCTGGGCCTTGCTGTGTGCGGAAATCCTCTTCGCCACGGCCAAGGACAAGACCATGCCGGCGTTCCTGAAAAAGGAAAACAAGAACCATGTGCCGGTCAACGCGTTGTGGCTGACCAACGCGATGATCCAGATTTTCCTGTTGATCACGCTGTTCTCGGCGGGCACCTACACCAGTCTTATTTATCTGGCCTCGTCGATGATTCTGGTGCCGTACCTGTGGTCGGCGGCGTACGCGGTGCTGCTCAGCGGGCGCGGCGAAACTTACGAACACGCCTCGGCTGAGCGCACCAAGGATCTGCTGATCGGTGGCATCGCCCTCGGTTATGCGGTGTGGTTGTTGTATGCCGGCGGGGTGAAGTATTTGCTGTTGTCGGCGTTGCTGTATGCGCCGGGGGTGATCCTGTTTGCCAAGGCCAAGCATGAGGCGGGTGAGCCGTTGTTCACTCATGTCGAGAAGGGCATTTTTACCTGCGTGGTCATCGGCGCGGGGTTGGCAGCGTATGGGTTGTACAGCGGTGTGTTGTCGTTGTGAGGTTGTCGCTTGCCTATGCACCGCCGTATGACTGGGAGGCGATGTTGGGGTTTCTCGCGGCGCGGGCGGTGGTCGGGATGGAGGCCGTGGGCGATGGCGTGTATTCGCGCAGCATCGGGTTAAACGGTGTTCACGGCACGGTTTCGGTCTGGCTAGGGACGGCGGATGCGCTGGAGGTCGAGCTGGACTTTCCTGATCCGGCAGCCGTGCCCGAGATCGTTGTCAGGTTGCGGCGGATGTTTGATCTGGATGCGGATCTGGCGCTGAGGCAAGGGCATCTGGCGAATGATCCGTTGCTGGCGCGGTTGATTGTCGAGCGTCCGGGGTTGCGCATTCCCGGTGCGTGGGATGGATTGGAGTTGGCGTTTCGCGCGGTGCTTGGGCAGCAGATTACGGTGGTGGCGGCGATTCGTCTGGCGGGGAAACTGGTTGCGCAATATGGCGCGCCGCTGGATTCCACCGTGCCCGGATTGACCCATGGATTTCCCGAGGCGCACGTAATGGCGGCGGCAGATCTGGCCGCGTTGGGCATGCCGAAAAGTCGTGGGCGCACGTTGTCGGGCGTGGCGCAGACGTTGCTGGATGAACCCTCGTTGTTTGAGCCGAATCGCGAGGGTGGCGTGGCGCGGTTGTTGGCGCTGCACGGGATTGGCGAGTGGACGGCGCAGTACATCGCGTTGCGGCAGTTGCGGGATATGGATGGGTTTCCCCATGGTGATGTCGGGTTGCTGCGGGCGCTGGAAGTGCTGGAAGGCAAGCGGCCGACAGCGCGGGAATTGTCGTTGCGCGCTGAGGCCTGGCGACCTTATCGAGGGTATGCGGCGCAGTTGTTGTGGACGTCTTTGAGCCGGGCAGATTGATACATCATCGCTCGGCCTGAAATTGCAGCCCTCACCCCAGCCCTCTC
>NZ_AKJR01000197.1:13593-13686 GCF_000282235.1 Pseudomonas sp. GM24
GGTGTCTTGCGTTGTACATCGACCTGAAAGACCGAGTCGATTATGGATTCAGCGCCGATCGTTCAAGTCGGTGAGTGTCTTCAGTATCCCCGA
>NZ_AKJR01000198.1:0-7680 GCF_000282235.1 Pseudomonas sp. GM24
CCTTCGGCAGCTCCTACAGGGAAATGCATTCCAGATTGTAGGAGCTGCCGAAGGCTGCGATCTTTTGCTTTTTCAGTTGCCGCGTTTGCTGTTGATCTGCCGCAGGCGATTGCCTTCGAAGCGCAGGTATTGATACATGCCGTTGCTCGGGCCGTAAGTCCATTCCTCGACCTGAAACTCCTCGCGGCGATTGGCGCTGCGCTTGTAGCCCAACACATCACGGCTGACCGGCTCACCGCATTTCTGCAGGACTTCGCTGGACCGGTCGCCAAGGCTGATCAATTGACTGCCGCAGCGCAGAGTATCGGACGCCGAGGCGTGACTGGCCGCGAGCGTCATTGCGAGCAAGGCCAGCCACTGAAGTTTCATCACTCGGCATCCAGATGCATTTGCGTGACCACGCGGCCATCGCTTTCGGCCTCGCCAAGGTTGGCGTCGATGAAGTACACGCGGTCGTCTGCCAGTTGGCCTTTATCGACCAGATAATCCTTGATGCTGCTGGCGCGGTCCTGACCCAACTGACGCAACAGCACGTCGCTGCCACTCCAGAACTTGATCACGCCTTCGCGCATTTTCGCCGTACGTTCTTCCTTGCCCAGATCCTTCCATTCCGCCGGTGGCTGGGTTTTCAGGCGGGTGCGGTAAATGCCTTCGAGCAGCGGACCTTTCTCGCTGTCCGGCACTTGCAGCAACGACGCCTGCGCCGGGACTTTATCGCCGCGACGCTGGAGCATCTTGTAGTAGTTGTACTGGTATTCACGTTCCAGACGCTGCTCGGCGAGCAATGGGCCATCGCTGCTTTGCGCGGCAGTACCCTCGATTTCCAGGCGCAGTGCCGGACGTTCCTTCAGTGCTTGGGACAGTTTGATCAGCGCCGCTTCGGCATCCTTGCTCAACTCGCTGGAGCCGGGCGCAAACGACACAGTGCCAAGGTCTTGCGAACTGCCACCACTGATCAGCCCGCCAATCATTTTGAACGGCGCGGCGGCGGCTTTGACGATCAGGTTGCGCAAGGTCTGCCAGACAATCGGCATCACGCTGAATTGCGGGTTGTTCAAGTCGCCGGTCACCGGCAATTCGATGGAGATCTTGCCGTCGACGTCCTTGAGCAGGGCAATCGCCAGTTTCAGCGGCAGGCTCACGGCATCCGGGCTGTCGACTTTTTCGCCGAGCTGCAATTGTTCGACCACCACTTTGTTTTCGGCTTTGAGCTGGCCCTTGGTGATCAGGTAATGCAGGTCGAGGTTGAGCCGACCCTTGCGAATGCGGTAACCGGCGAATTTGCCGGAGTAGGGCGTCAACGTCGTCAGTTCGACCCGTTTGAAACTGGTGGCGATGTCGAGGCTGGCCATCGGGTCGAACGGATTGACCGCGCCCTTGATGGTCACCGGTGCATAGCGGTCGACCTTGCCTTTGATGTCGACGCTGGCCGGTTTTGCCTGGCGGCTGTCGATGGTGCCGATCTGGCCGTTGAGCTGCTGCACGGCGGTGGCGAAGTTCGGCGTCAGGCTGAAATCGGCGAAGTTGGCCGAGCCGTCATTGATCGCGATGCCACCGATGTGAATGCCCAGCGGTTTTTCGTTGCTGGCTGGTTTGGCTGCTGTGCTTTTTGCGCCACTGTCAGCGGGCTGCGGGATCAGCAGATCATCAATGTTGGTGGTGCGATCATCGTTGATCATGAACCGCGCGTACGGCTGGAACAGGTTGATCCTGTCGATCGACAGGCTGTCGCCGTGCTGATAATTCAGGCCTTCGACCACCACTTGCTGCCACTTGAGGAAGTCGCGGGTTTTCAGGGTGTCGAGGGTGTGCAGTTGATCGATCTGCGCACGTCCGGTGACGCTGAGTGCCAGTGGTTCTGTGCTCTTGAGATTGACCTTCAGGTCACTGCCGAGCATGCCGCTGCGCAGTTCCAGGCGAATGAAAGGATTGATGTAGGACTGTGCGACGCGCAGGTCGATGTCCTGGGTTTTCACGTTGAGCTGGGCGTTGACCGGGGCGAGATTGACGGTGCCGTCGGCGGTGATCTTGCCTTGCTTGCCCACGCCGCTTTCGAGCTTGAGCTTGAAGGGCGAGCCGTTGAGGCTGTCGAAATCCTGCAGGTCGACGTTGAGTGGGGTGATATCCAGTGCTACTGCCGGTTGGGCCGAGCGGTCGGCCAGATGCACGGTGTAGTTACGCAATTGCACGTCTTTGAGCAGCACTTGCCAAGGCTTGCTTGGCGCAGTCGGTTCAGCTTTCGGCGAGTCGGCAGCGGCGGGCGTGCTGGCAGGTTCTGCGGCGGCTTTGGCGGCCGGTTTCGACGGTTGGCTGGCGAACAGTTTCTGCCAGTCCAGTTGGCCGTCAGCTTCGAGCGCCGCCCAGGTTTCCAGTTTGTTGCTGCGGATCTTGCCGACCACGACTTGTTGCTTGGCCAGATCCAGCGAGGTTTCGCTGATGTCGAGACGTTCGAGTTTTGCCAGTGGGCGTCCATCAGGCGCCTTGATCGCGAAGGGCGCGATGCTCACTGCGACATTGTTCAACTGCAGTTCGGTTTCTTTCGACAGATTGAGTTTGTATTCGCTGCTGAGACTGATCACGCCGTCTTCAAGTACCAGCGGCACCGAGTCTCGCACGTAGGGCCAGAAGGCTTTCATCTTGCCGTCGGTGATTTTCAGGGTGCCTTCGGAAGTGAACGGGATCAGGCTGAAATTGCCACTCCAGTCGATCCGGCCACCGGCCGGGCCGATGGCGACCAGGGTCATGTCGGCGCTGTCTTCGGGCAGGGTGCTGAGGTTTTTCAGCTCGAAGCTGAGATCGTCGTAGAGAAACTCGATGGGTTCGCTGGGGCGCACGTCCTCAAAGTGCACGACGCCGCCGGCCAGTTTGATGTTGTCGATGCGCAGCGGGAACGGTTTGGCGTCCGGGTCGGCTGGTGTCGGCTCACTGGCCGGCACATTGAACAGGCCCAGCAGGTTGAGTTTGCCGTCTTTGGCGAAAAGGATTTCGCTCTTTGGTTTGTCCAGCTCGATGTTGGACAGATGCAGGGCTTTGGTCCACAGGCTGTCGATTTGCAGGTCGGCGTACAGGCGATCGAAGCCGATCTGTTCCTTGCCCGGCTCGCCGATGACCAGTCCCCACAGGGTGACTTCAAGGCTGAACGGGTTGAGCTCGATGCGCTGGATATGCGCAGGCACCGTCGCGTAGGTGGCCAGTTGCTGATTGGCTACCCGCAGAGCGATGCCCGGCAAAATCAGAAACCCCAGCAGGCTGTAGAGGGCCAGAGCAGTCAACAAGGCGCCAATCGCGCGAATCAATCCTTTGGGCATGTGCGGCTTCATCTGTCTGAATCGGAGTGCCTTGGAGTATGGCACGCGATTCTGGTTCCGAAGTACCTCGCATGGAGCAGGATTGTTCAGATTTCTCTCAAAACACAGAACCCCTGTGGGAGCTGGCTTGCCAGCGATGAGGGAATACCAGTCGACAACTTTGTTGACTGACCCACCGCAATCGCTGACAAGCCAGCTCCCACAGGGTTGTTTATAGCTGCAGGATCAGGGTTTTCAGCGGCGGTTGCTGGTCCATGGACGGGAAGTCGGCGCCCGGGGTCATCACGCTCCACTCACGCACCGGTCGCCCGGCCTTCTCGGCGCAGCGCAGCACCTGTTCGCGCCAATCGTCCATGCTGACTTTCGCCAGGTTGTTGCAGCAGATCAGCACGCCGTTGTCGGCGGTGGTCAGCAAGGCCGGTTTGAGCAGGCTCTGATAGTCGCGCAGCAGGTCGACGGTACCGAATGCGCTCTTGGCCCAGGCGGGCGGATCAAGCAGGACCAGATCGTATTGACGCTGATCGAGGCGCTGGTAGCTCGGCAGTTTCTGCCCCCGACGCTGGCTGATCGGCAGGCCGGCGAGTTGCCGGATTGCCGGGAAGTAGTCCGACTGAATGAATTCCATCTCCGGCAACTGCGGGTTAAGCCGACCGTTTTCGCGTCCGACCGCCAGATTGCCTTCGGCGAAATCCAGATTGCACACTTCACTCGCGCCGCCGGCGGCGGCACTGAGGCCAACGCCGCAGGTGTAGGCAAACAGGTTGAGCACGGATTTACCTTTGGCGTGATCCTTGACCCAGCCGCGCGTGTTGCGCAGGTCGAGGAACAGCAGCGGATCCTGCCCGGCATGACGCCCGCGCACGCGGTAATTGAGGCCCCATTCGTGACCGACCAGATCAACCAGTGCGGCGTCTTCGGCTTTGTAGACGCTGTCTTCACGGTCGATGCGCGAGTTGCCACGGGAGCGGTCGTTGTAGACCAGCAAGGTTTCCAGGCCCAGGGTTTGATTGACCATCGCGTGCAGTTGCAGCAGGTCATCGCGTTCCAGCGTCTGGTGAAAACTCTGCACCAGCAGTTGCGGGCCGTAGCGGTCGATGGTCAGACCGCCGGCGCCTTCCTGGCTGCCGTGGAACAGCCGATAGCAATAGGTGCCCTGGCTGTGCAGCACAGCGAGCAAGTCCTGGCGTTGATCGAGGGCGGCGCGCAGCGCCTGATTCAAGTAAGACATGCGGGCGCCTTGCTGGAGAGAATTGGGGCGCGGGAGTTTAGCAGCTTGGCGGGTAACCGAGGTGCTGCCTTCGCGAGCAGGCTCGCTCCCACATGGGAATGCATTCCAAATGTGGGAGCGAGCCTGCTCGTGAAGCTTTTTAGGTCAACAGGCCCATCCGCCGTTTCGCTCGCTGCACCGAACCATTGCGCATCGCCCAACGCAGCATCGGTGCGCTGCGCCTGACGCTGGCGCGAATCAATTGCCGTTGCAGCGAGCTCTGCCGGACATCGAGCATGTCGCTGGCCCAGTCCGGCAGCAGGTCGATGCCGGCCTTCATCATCAAATCACCAAAGGGTCGCGCCAGAACACTCGGTGCCGGTGCTGCGAGCAACAATCGCAAAACCTCGCGGCTGCGTTCATTGCACAACAACTGCGGGCGCATGCGTTGCAGATAGTCGGCCACGGCTTGCCGTGATTTCGGCACATCCCGCGCGCCCAGGCGTTCGGCAATCACGGCGATTTCCGCGTAATAACGATCCTGATCCGCCCCCGACAAATGCGGATTGCGATAACGCAAATGCGCGGCGAGAAAGTTACTGACTTCGGCCACATGCACCCACGTCAGCAAATCCGGGTCGCTCGCCGCGTAGGGCCGACCGTCCGGCGCCGTGCCTACCACTTGCAGGTGAATGGTGCGCACCTTCTCGATCAACCAGTCGGCGTCGCGTCGCGAGCCGAACGTGGTGCCGGATACAAACTGACTGGTGCGCCGCAAACGCCCGAGCATGTCTTCACGAAAATTCGAATGATCCCAAACCCCGGCCAGTGCCAGCGGATGCAAAGCCTGCAGCAACAACGCACTGATACCACCGATCAACATGCTGCTGAAATCGCCGTGCACTTGCCAACTGACTGAGTCGGGGCCGAACAGGCCGGGGTCGCCCTTGGGGTTTTCCAGGTCGAGTTGACCGAGCGACAGCCCGGTCAGGCTCATGAGTTGGTTTTCAATACGACTGCGGATGAATTCCATGACCACTCAGTGCGAAAGGGCGGGCGCGGTCGGTTGACCACGCCCGGGGTGTTACTGATTGAGGCGCTTGTCGATCAGTCCCTGCACCACACTCGGGTCGGCCAAGGTCGAGGTGTCGCCGAGGCTGTCGAGTTCGTTGCAGGCGATCTTGCGCAAGATGCGCCGCATGATCTTGCCTGAGCGGGTTTTCGGCAAGGCCGGCGCCCATTGGATCAAGTCGGGTTTGGCAAAGCTGCCGATTTCCTTGCTGACGTGGGCGAGCAGTTCTTTCTTCAGCTCGTCATTCGGTTCGGTGCCGTTCATGGGCGTGACGAAGGCGTAGATGCCCTGACCTTTGACGTCGTGGGGGTAACCGACCACGGCGGCTTCGGCGATGCTGTCGTGCAGCACCAGCGCGCTTTCCACTTCAGCCGTGCCGATGCGGTGGCCGGAAACGTTAATCACGTCGTCGATGCGCCCGGTGATCCAGTAGTCGCCATCCTCGTCGCGGCGTGCGCCGTCGCCGGTGAAATAGTAGCCGGGGTAGGGTTTGAAATAGGTGTCGACCATTCGCTGCGGGTCGCCATAGACGCTGCGGATCTGCGCCGGCCAACTCGACTTGATCGCCAGCACGCCGCTGCCGGCGCCTTTGATTTCCTTGCCGTGTTCATCGAGCAGCACCGGTTGCACGCCGAACATCGGTTGTGTGGCGCAGCCAGGCTTGATTCGCTGGGCGCTGACCAGTGGGCTGAGCATGATGCCGCCGGTTTCGGTCTGCCACCAGGTGTCGACGATGGGGCAGCGCTGTTCTCCTACGACGTTGAAATACCATTCCCACGCTTCAGGGTTGATTGGCTCGCCGACGCTGCCGAGCAATCTGAGGCTGGCGCGCGAGGTTTCTTTCAATGGTTCGGCACCTTCGCGCATCAACGCGCGCAGAGCGGTGGGTGCGGTGTAGAAAATATTGACCTTGTGTTTATCGATGACCTGCCAGAATCGTGAGCTGCTCGGATAACTCGGTACGCCTTCGAACATCAGCGTGGTCGCGCCGTTGGCCAGCGGGCCGTAGACGATATAGCTGTGACCGGTGACCCAGCCGACGTCGGCGGTGCACCAGAACACTTCGCCGTCGCGGTAATCGAGCACGTATTTGAAGGTCATCGCCGCTTGCAGCAAATAGCCGCCGGTAGTGTGCAGCACGCCTTTGGGTTTGCCGGTACTGCCGGAGGTGTAGAGGATGAACAGCGGATCTTCGGCGTCCATCGGTTCTGGCGGGCAATCGTCGCTGACATCGCGCACGGCCTGGTGATACCAGATATCGCGCCCCTCGACCCAGTCGACCTTGCCTTGGCTGCGCTCGACCACCACGACGGTGCTGACGTCCGGGCAACTTTGCAGGGCTTTGTCGACGTTCTGCTTCAGTGGCACGAACTTGCCGCCGCGCACGCCTTCATCTGCGGTGATCACCGTGCGGCAATCGGCATCGAGAATGCGGTCACGCAGGGAATCAGGGGAGAAACCGCCGAACACCACCGAGTGAATCGCGCCGATCCGCGAACAGGCGAGCATGGCGTATGCGGCTTCGGGGATCATCGGCATGTAGATGCACACCCGGTCACCTTTCTTCACGCCACGGCTTTTCAGCACGTTAGCCAAGCGGCAGACGTGGTGGTGGAGTTTTTTATAAGTGATTTGCGCCGACTCGGCGGGATCGTCGCCTTCCCAGAGCAGGGCGGTCTGCTCGCCGCGCTGTTCCAGGTGACGGTCGATGCAGTTGTAGCTGACGTTCAGTTTGCCCCCGGCAAACCAGGCGGCTTCACCGGTTTTCAGGTCGTAGCGCTGAACGGTCTGCCACGGCGTGCTCCAGTCGAGGAAACGCGTGGCCTGTTCGGCCCAGAAGGCCGTGGGGTGTTCAATGGATTCGCGGTAAAGCCGTCGATACTCATCCTGACTCAATTGCGCAGCCCGGCGGACGGCATCGGCTTTGGGGAACGTGCTGATATCGAACATGACGGTTCCTTATTCTTGTGGTGCGACAAGGATAAAGATGCGCTGATGGGGGGAAGGGATCAAGGCCGCCGCTCACCCTAACCCTCTCCCAAAGGGAGAGGGGACTGACCGAGGTGTTTGGGCTTGATACATCGACTTGAAAT
>NZ_AKJR01000199.1:0-19489 GCF_000282235.1 Pseudomonas sp. GM24
CTGCGGCAGCTCCTACACGGTATCCGCGTTCCCTGTAGGAGCTGCCGAAGGCTGCGATCTTTTGATCTTGCTTTACATCACGCTTGAGCCAACTCCGCATGCTCATCAGCATCCAGCAACGCTTTATCGGTCTGCTGCATCACCTGACTGGTAATCGCACCAGCGGTGATCGAACCACTCACGTTCAACGCCGTGCGCCCCATATCGATCAGCGGCTCAACCGAAATCAGCAACGCCACCAGTGACACCGGCAAACCCATCGCCGGCAGCACGATCAGCGCCGCGAAGGTCGCGCCGCCACCAACACCCGCCACGCCCGCCGAACTCAAGGTCACAATCGCCACCAGCGTCGCGATCCACAGTGGATCCAGCGGATTGATGCCTACGGTTGGCGCAACCATCACCGCCAACATCGCCGGGTACAGACCGGCGCAACCGTTCTGGCCAATGGTCGCACCGAACGACGCAGCAAAACTCGCCACCGACTGCGGAATCCCCAGACGACGGGTCTGCGCTTCAATGCTCAGCGGAATGCTGGCGGCGCTGGAACGGCTGGTGAACGCGAACGTCAGCACTGGCCAGATTTTGCGGAAGAAGCGCAGCGGGTTGATCCCGGCCGCCGATACCAGCAAACCGTGCACGACGAACATCAGGCCCAGACCGAGGTACGACACCACGACGAAACTGCCGAGTTTGATGATGTCTTGCAGGTTGGAACCGGCGACCACTTTGGTCATCAGCGCCAGCACGCCGTACGGCGTCAGCTTCATCACCAGACGCACCAGACGCATTACCCAGGCTTGCAGGGTGTCGATGGCGTTGATTACTTTCTGACCTTTTTCGACGTCATCCTTGAGCAGTTGCAGCGCGGCAACCCCGAGGAATGCGGCGAAAATCACCACGCTGATGATCGAGGTCGGCTTGGCCCGCGCCAGATCGGCGAACGGGTTCTGCGGGATGAACGACAGCAGCAGTTGCGGCACATTCAGGTCGGCAACCTTGCCGGCATAGTCGGACTGAATGGTTTGCAGACGGGCCATTTCCTGGGTGCCGGCGACCAGACCTTCAGCGGTGAGGCCGAACAGGTTGGTCAGGCCGATGCCGATCAGCGCCGCAATCGCGGTGGTGAACAGCAGGGTGCCGATGGTCAGGAAGCTGATTTTGCCCAACGACGAAGCATTGTGCAGACGCGCCACGGCGCTGAGGATCGAGGCGAACACCAGCGGGATAACGATCATTTGCAGCAACTGCACGTAGCCGTTGCCGACCAGATCGAACCAGCCAATCGAGGCTTTCAGCACCGGGTTGCCGGCACCATAAACGGTGTGCAGCGCGACGCCGAACGCAACGCCGAGCACCAGCGCCAGCAGGACTTTTTTCGCCAGGCTCCAGGTGGTGTGGCGGGTCTGTGCCAGACCGAAGAGCAGGGCGAGGAACACCAGCAGGTTGAGAATCAACGGTAGATTCATGAGATCTCCAGGAAAGACTGTGCCAACAGCCTTCCGGGGCTGCTGCGAACCGGCAAGCCTAACAGCTTGATTTGCAATGAATTAATATCAAAATCGAAGGTTGTCCGTCGTTTTTGGAATAAGCCTGTGTCGCTCTCGGCAATGCATCTGGCGCAATAGGGACGCGGGCGGTCGCTGACAGACGAGGACTGTCACACTTATTTGTTAGCGTCGATCTCTTTGAATCAGGGAGAAGAGGCTTATGAAGTTCGCACCGAAATTTCTGGCTGTCGCGCTGACAGTGGGCATGGGTCTGGCCACTCAGGCCTTCGCTACGGACCTGAAACACTGGCCGGCCGATCAGGCCAAGGCGCTGGACGCGATGATCGCCGCCAACGCCAACAAGGGTAACTACGCGGTGTTCGACATGGACAACACCAGTTACCGTTACGACCTCGAAGAGTCCTTGTTGCCGTTCATGGAAAACAAGGGCCTGATCACCCGCGACAAACTCGACCCCTCGCTGAAACTGATGCCGTTCAAGGACACCGCCGAGCACAAGGAGAGCCTGTTCAGTTACTACTATCGCCTCTGCGAAGTCGACGATATGGTCTGCTACCCGTGGGTGGCGCAGGTGTTCTCCGGCTTCACTCTCAAGGAACTCAAAGGCTACGTCGATGAGCTGATGGCCTCTGGCAAACCGGTGCCGGCGACCTATTACGAAGGCGATGTGGTCAAGAAACTCGACGTCAACCCACCGAAGATCTTCACCGGCCAGCAAGAGCTGTACAACAAGCTGATGGAAAACGGCATCGAGGTCTACGTGATGACCGCCGCGTCTGAAGAACTGGTGCGTATGGTCGCAGCGGATCCGAAGTATGGCTACAACGTCAAACCGCAGAACGTCATTGGCGTTTCGATGTTGCTCAAGGATCCGAAGACAGGCGAACTGACCACCGCGCGCAAGCAGATCACCGCCGGTAAATATGACGAGAAGGCCAACCTCGGCCTGGAGCTGACGCCGTATCTCTGGACCCCGGCGACGTGGATGGCCGGCAAGCACGCGGCGATCCTCACTTACATCGATGAGTGGAAAAAACCGGTACTGGTGGGTGGCGATACCCCGACCAGCGACGGTTACATGCTGTTCCACGATGTCGACGTGGCCAAGGGCGGGATTCACTTGTGGATCAACCGCAAGGACAAGTACATGGCGCAGATCAACGGCATGATGGCCAAGCACGCGGCAGCGCAGGCGAAAGAAGGGTTGCCGGTAACGGCGGACAAGAACTGGGTGATCGTCAAGCCAGAAGAAATTCAGTAACAGACACAGGGCCAGTGTGGGAGCGAGCCTGCTCGCGAAAGCGTAGTGTCAGTTGATCGTTCCCACGCAGAGCGTGGGAACGATCAAAGGCAAAAAAATGCCCCGCACATTGGCGGGGCATTTTGTCTCGGCGATTTGACGCTTACAGCCCGTCGAGCATCGCTTTGTTGCGCACAGCACCTTTGTCGGCGCTGGTCGCCAGCAGGGCGTAGGCCTTGAGGGCGGTGGTCACTTTGCGTGGACGCACTTCCACAGGTTTCCAGCCCTTCTTGTCCTGCTCGGCACGGCGTGCAGCCAGTTCCTCATCGCTGACCAACAGGTTGATCGAGCGGTTCGGAATGTCGATCAGCACTTTGTCGCCGTCCTGCACCAGACCGATCGCGCCGCCGGCGGCAGCTTCTGGCGAAGCGTGGCCGATGGACAGACCGGAAGTACCGCCGGAGAAACGTCCGTCGGTGAGCAGCGCGCAGGCTTTGCCCAGGCCTTTGGATTTCAGGTACGACGTCGGGTAAAGCATTTCCTGCATGCCCGGGCCGCCTTTCGGACCTTCGTAGCGAATGATGACGATGTCGCCAGCCTTCACTTCGTCAGCGAGGATGCCGCGTACGGCGCTGTCCTGGCTTTCGAAGATCTTCGCGTTGCCTTCGAAGACGTGGATCGATTCGTCGACACCGGCGGTTTTCACCACGCAGCCGTCGAGGGCGATGTTGCCGTACAACACGGCCAAACCACCTTCTTGCGAATAGGCGTGTTCGAAGCTGCGGATGCAGCCGTTTTCACGGTCGTCATCCAGGGTTTCCCAACGGGTCGACTGGCTGAACGCCGTCTGCGTCGGGATACCGGCAGGGCCGGCCTTGAAGAAGTGATGCACCGCTTCATCGGTGGTCTGGGTGATGTCCCACTTGGCGATGGCTTCTTCCATGCTGCGGCTGTGCACGGTCGGCAGGTCGGTGTGCAGCAGGCCGCCACGGGCCAGCGAACCGAGGATGCTGAAGATGCCGCCGGCGCGGTGCACGTCTTCCATGTGGTACTTCTGGATGTTCGGCGCGACTTTGCACAGCTGCGGAACGCTGCGCGAAAGACGGTCGATGTCGCGCAGGTCGAAATCGATTTCGGCTTCCTGGGCGGCAGCGAGCAAGTGCAGGATGGTGTTGGTCGAGCCGCCCATGGCGATGTCGAGCATCATCGCGTTCTCGAACGCCTTGAAGTTGGCGATGTTGCGCGGCAGTACCGATTCGTCGTTTTCGCCGTAGTAACGCTTGCACAGCTCGACGATGGTGCGGCCGGCCTGCAGGAACAGCTGTTCGCGGTCGCTGTGGGTAGCGAGGGTCGAACCGTTGCCTGGCAGTGCGAGGCCGAGGGCTTCGGTCAGGCAGTTCATCGAGTTGGCGGTGAACATGCCGGAGCACGAACCGCAGGTCGGGCAGGCGCTGCGCTCGTACTCAGCGACTTTCTCGTCAGAAGCGCTTTCGTCGGCGGCGATCACCATGGCGTCGACGAGGTCGAGGCCGTGGGAAGCGAGTTTGGTCTTGCCGGCTTCCATCGGGCCGCCGGAAACGAAGATCACCGGAATGTTCAGGCGCAACGCGGCCATCAACATGCCCGGGGTGATCTTGTCGCAGTTGGAAATGCACACGATGGCGTCGGCGCAGTGGGCGTTGACCATGTACTCGACGGAGTCGGCGATGATCTCGCGGCTCGGCAGCGAATACAGCATGCCGTCGTGGCCCATGGCGATGCCGTCATCCACGGCGATGGTGTTGAATTCTTTCGCTACGCCGCCAGCGCGTTCGATTTCACGGGCGACCAGTTGGCCCAGATCCTTCAGGTGCACATGGCCCGGTACGAACTGGGTGAACGAGTTGGCAATCGCGATGATCGGCTTTTTGAAGTCGTCATCTTTCATCCCCGTGGCGCGCCACAGTGCGCGGGCACCGGCCATGTTGCGGCCGTGGGTGGATGTTTTCGAGCGGTAATCTGGCATGGAGCACTCCGGGCGGCTAATCACTTACTAATCAGGTGCAAAAGGGGAGTGAGCTTCTATTGACGTCTGGAACACTCAGAAATGGCCGTGTGTTCGTGAAGTTGCCGATGACGTTGCGGGATCGCCGCTGGTCTCAGCCTGAGCTCATAAACCCGCCGGGGGATGAATGGCGATGAATCAGCCGATTCTACACCGCTGGCGCCTGGAGGGAATGGCGCAAAGTGTTGTTCCAGTGCCGACGGGGTGTATGGGATGACGACCGGCGGGTTTAATCACCGCCGGTCTGCGCCACGGTATTGGCTTCAAGGTTTCTGGCGCGATGGCTGAGCCTGTTGTTGAGCACCAGCGCTGTCGCGCTCAGCAACACAAAGCTGTAGCCGAGCGTGGATTGCAGATTGGCTGGGCTGAGGCTGATCAACGCGCTGATAAGGCCGCCACAAATAAAGATGATCGTACTGCCCGCCGAGGCCGACGTCCCGGCGTTCTCGGGAAACAGGCCCATGGCCCGAGAGGTGGCGGCGGGGCGGGCAATGGTGGTACCCGCCGTGCAGATCAACATCGGGATCAACACAGTGGCTGGCGCCAGCGCGTGATTGGCTGCCAGGTACAGCATTGCCAGCCCCGACAGCAGTATCAGACTTAGCCCGGTGAAGACTTGCTGAGCAGGAGTGATCCGTCGATTGAGTACGGTGGCGAGGATGCCACCGACGACATAGGCCGCGCCGTAAACCAGCAGAATCAGTGAAAAGTCGTAGGGTGCGAGCTGCAATTGATCCATGAAAATCAGCGGCGAAATCACGATGAACGAGAAGTGACAGGCGAAAGCGAACGCTGAAATCAGCCAGTAGCCGACAAACTCGAAATCCCCCAGCACGCGGCGGTAGGACTGAATGAAACCGAGCCGTGTGCCGCTGTAGGCCGGACGGCTGTTTGGTAAAAACAGCCAGGCCTTGATCAGCACCGTGGCGGCCAGCGCGGTAAACACCCAGAAGCTGCCGCGCCAACCGAGTGAGGCCTGAAGAAAGGTGCCGGCCAGCGGCGACACCGAGATGAAGATGCCGGTAGCCGTGACCATCAGGATACGCAAACGGTCGCGTTCCTCACCTTCGAACAGATCCTGCACCAGCGCCTGGGACAGTACGAAACAGCCACATCCCAGGGCCTGCATCACCCGGAATATGAGAAATAGCGTGTAATCGGAGGTCATCACGCAACCGAGCGCACCCAGCATCGATACGCTCATGCCGGCGAGTAACAAGCCCTTGCGTCCGATCACGTCCGAGAGGGGGCCGATCAGGACCTGAGCAGACGCGATCCCCACGGCGAACAGACTGATGGACAGTGCGATGTCTGCCGGCGAACGGTGAAAGTGCGTCGCCAGTGCCGGAAAGGAAGGCAGCAGCACATCCAGTGGAAACACACCCAGCAGCACCATGGCCAGCAACAGACTGACAGCGGCGCGACGCTGCCTTGTGGTTGCCACGGATTGTCCTTTATCCATCGATCAGTCCTGCCTTGGCGAAAAGCTTCTGGTTATGGGGAAGCGCGAAAAAACCGGCCTTTCGTAGTGCGTCCAGCGTGGCGATGGCGCCTGATCGTGCACGTGCCCGGTTGGCTTGCACCGTTGCCATGCCGCCGACAATTTCCATCACGTCACTGTCAGCGATGCCGGCTCCTCGCAAACTCTGTTGCAACCAGCGTTCGTCGGCCTCGAAAAAAATCCCGATGATTTCCAGCAGTGTCCTGCTCACAAACGTGCGCTGGCGGCTGTTCATCGACAGCCAGAAGTAATGGAACGCTTCGGCGAAATATCGACTGTGGCGGGCTTCGTCCGCCAGATGGTCACGCAGCATGTCGTTGACGCTGGACACCAGGCTGTCGCGGCATACGTCCAGCAGCTCACGGGCAATGATGGTTTCCGAGACGAAACCGAGCAGAAACCATGCCAGCGCCCGGTTCTTTTCCGGCGTGCGAGCAATCAGCGAGTTCAGGCGGGTGATGCGCTTCGGAATCGCCGGCCGTTCGGTGATTCCATAGAAATTGGCGATCTGCTCCGCGAGACGATTGGAAAACAGCGCGTGATAACCCTCGTCGGTGTAAAGCTGCAACGCGGCGTTTTTCATTACCGCAGGCACGTGAATGGGCAGTTCGCGGTGCACGATGACTTCCACGGCACGGTTGACGATGCGGTGTTCGAGCAGGGTGGTGTAATCGAGAAAGTGCACCAAGTGGTTGGCTGACAGTCGGTGCAACACGTCCCGCCCCGCCATCTGGATAGCCGGATGTGCCAGATAAGGTAGAAACGCCGGTGGAAACCAATGGCGGGTTTGCAGTTGCAGCGGCACATCGTCGGGCAATTGGTAGTCATGGGTACTGCTGCGTACCGAGGCACGGCTGTCCCAGTCTCCCAAGGTGAATTTGAGTGCCCAGGACACCGGCGCTTGATCCGGGTCGGCATTCGACAGGGTCATGCCTGCACCTCACGCAACAACTCGCGCATTTCGTGACACATCACTTGCCCGTCGCTTTGTCCGCAACCAACGAAGAACAGCGGTTGTTCAGCACTGCCCTCAAGCTTGAGCAGTGCTTCGACCTGCTGGTCGGCAAACGCGCCGGTCAACCAAGTGTTGAGGCCCAATGCCGTGGCGACCAGTTGAAAGGTCTGCGACAAGTGGCCCGCTTCAACGAAGGCCATCCGATAGGCCCGCGAGTGTTCGTACTTCCACCAGAGCCGGTCGAAACGGGCGGTGATAAACAAACCCAACGGCAGGTTGTTGATGAAATGCTGACCGCCGAGCAATTGGCCCAGCGCGGGCTCAGGCAATGGATTAACCCGGCTCAGGGTGTGGTCGGCCGGATGATAGGCATAGATGCCGGGTTCCAGGCCATCGACGTTCTGCACCAGCAGAAAGCCTTCGCAAGCGTTCAGACCGCCAGCGGAAGGACTGCTCCGGCGTGCGCCGAGCCCTTGGGCGATGCTGTCGTCGCGGTCATTGTCACGTTCCTGGAGATAGCCGAGGGCAAGATAGAGCAGGGTGCCGACGTCCTTCAGCGTTATCGCTGCACCTGTATAGGAACGGCAGGTTTTGCGCTGGAGCAGAACATTTCCCAGACGGTCGTCATTCAACGCGCTCGGCGCAGGCAGGGCGATACGCTGCTCGGGTGCCGGCATTGGGCGGTTTGTCGCGGGCTGTGGGTTAGCCAGTACTTCGTTGCAGTGCGCCAGATATTGTCTGGACCACTCGTGAATATTCTGTGGGGTATGTTCGCAGGGAATATTTTGCGTGCCGATGTGATAAATCTTCGACAGCTCATCCCAACCCCATTGCGGACTGTCTATTGGGGAAATAGTTAGAATGCCTGCGCTTAATAGTTGTGTGTCTATTAAGTTGTGGGTGTCGAAAAGTTCCGGGTTGTGGATTAGTTGTGCGAGTCGATTGGCATAATTAAGATCAAGTTCGTGCTGTGTGTGGTTTTTATAGTTCCACACGATTTGCCCGGGTGAACGCGGCAAGATAAATAAGTAAGGGTTGATATGCATGTCTGTCGATTCACTCTGGAGAAAGTCAAAAGGACGCCGGGTGCCGGCACTTCCCAGCGTCCAGACTCACTTAACGGGCTTTAGGGGCAACCAGAAAAGCCAGGTTTGCGATTTTTTTACTTTCCAGAGAAATACGTTTCATGATGTGAACTCCTTGTTCGTTGATAGTTGAAGTCACCTCGTGGTGACGACTTCATAATAGTTTGTAATGGATTATTGGCAAGAGGATATTAAGTAGGAAATTTCCAGTAATTTTGTCGGAGCAGTCTTTAGCCGGAAATAAACTTGTAGGGGAAGTTTCGGTAATAAAAAGATGTAAGGAAATGTCCTGCATGTCTGCGGGAATATAATTGTAGGAACTCGAGGGAGATAGCGAAGGGAAGGGTGATGCCTGAGATAAAAACGGGGAGCCTGCTGGCTCCCCGATGTCCGCATGGATCAGCTGTTGGGCAGCAATCGGCAGGTGATGCTCTTGATGTAGCGCGTTTCGGCGATGGCAGGGTGCACCGGGTGATCCGGACCCTGGCCGCCACGCTCGAGCAACTGGATGTTGCGATCCAGGTGACGCGCGCTGGTCAGCAGGATGTTCTGCAGGTCATCTTCCGGCAGGTGCATCGAGCACGATGCGCTGACCAGGATGCCGTCCTTGTTGAGCAGGCGCATGGCTTGCTCGTTCAGGCGACGGTAGGCGCCTTCGCCGTTTTTCATGTCTTTCTTGCGTTTGATGAACGCTGGCGGGTCGGCCACGATCACGTCAAAACGTTCTTCGCTGGCTTTCAGTTCTTTCAGGGCTTCGAAGACGTCGCCTTCGATGCAGGTCATCTTGTCGGCGAAGCCGTTCAGCGCAGCGTTGCGCTCAACACCGTCGAGGGCGAAAGCCGAGGCATCGACGCAGAACACTTCGCTGGCGCCGAACGCCGCAGCCTGCACGCCCCAGCCACCGATGTAGCTATAGAGGTCGAGGACGCGTTTGCCTTTGGCGTAAGGGGCCAGGCGGGCGCGGTTCATGCGGTGGTCGTAGAACCAGCCGGTTTTCTGACCCTGAATCACCGGGGCTTCGAACTTCACGCCGTTCTCTTCCAGCGCCACCCACTCCGGCACCAGGCCGAACACGGTTTCGACGTAGCGGTTGAGGCCTTCAGCATCACGGGCAGCTGAGTCGTTCTTGAACAGGATACCGCTTGGCTTGAGCACTTGGGTCAGGGCCGCGATCACGTCATCTTTATGCGCTTCCATGGTCGCCGAGGCGATCTGCACCACAAGAATGTCGCCGAAACGGTCAACGACCAGGCCTGGCAACAGGTCGGAATCACCGTAGACCAGACGGTAGAACGGTTTGTCGAACAGGCGCTCGCGCAGCGACAAGGCCACGTTCAGACGGTGCACCAGCAGCGATTTGTCCAGCGCAACTTTGGTGTCGCGCGACAGCAGGCGGGCGCAGATCAGGTTGTTCGGGCTCATCGCCACGATGCCCAGCGGCTTGCCGCCAGCGGCTTCGAGGATGGCCTGGTCGCCGGCATTGAAGCCGTGCAGAGGGGTGGCGGCAACATCGATTTCGTTGCTGTAGACCCACAGGTGGCCGGCGCGCAGGCGACGGTCGGCGTTGGCTTTGAGGCGCAAGCTAGGCAGGGACATGACGTCGCTCCGGAAAAAAGAGCGGGAGTATAGCGTGTTGCGACTTGTGCCGGGTTTGGAGTGCGATGAAACGCTAATGGCCTTTTCGCGAGCAGGCTCGCTCCCACAGGGGATTTGTGGCGGACACAAGACCAGTGTGGGAGCGACGGTGCGACGATTCGACTTGCTCGCGAAGGCGGTTTTGACTTCTACGCAGACAGTGCGTCGATCAGCTCTTTGTTGAACGCCGGAATATCATCAGGCTGACGGCTGCTGATCAGGTGACCATCCTTGACCACTTCTTTATCGACCCAATTGGCCCCGGCATTCACCAGGTCATCCTTGAGCGTCTTGTAACTGGTCATGGTCTTGCCGTTGACCAGCCCCGCCGAGATCAGCAGCCAGCCACCATGGCAGATCACCGCAATCGGTTTGCCGGCCGAGGCGCCGGTCTTGACCAGATGCTGGGCATCCTGATCGATGCGGATGGTGTCGGAGTTCTGCACGCCGCCCGGCAGGACGATTGCGTCGTACTGCTCGCTGCTGGCGCTCTGGAATGTCTGGTCGACCTTGAAGTCGTCCGCCGGTTTGTCGTGGTTCCAGCCTTTGACCTTGCCGGCCTCGGCGGAAAGGATGTCGACTTGCGCGCCGGCTTGCTCCAGTGCCTGCTTGGGACCGGTCAGTTCGACCTGTTCGAAACCGTCTGTTACCAAAATGGCGACGCGTTTGCCGTTGAGGGAGGTGGCCATCGATAAGCTCCTGAGTCTGTGGGAGTTTGCCGCCGTAATGGACCGGAGTGATCCGTTGGGCATTACAGATTCCGAAGCCGTGGCCTGAATGAAAGTTCCTGACAATTGCCCACTGGTGTGTCGTCGTGCGGTTTTTAGAGGTTAGAATCGCCGCCTGTCCCAGAGTGTGTACTTATGTCCCAAGAGCTGACCACCGAACAGATTCAACAATCGCTGCAAGGCATCAGTGTGCCGGCGCAACCGCAGATCATGGTGGATCTGCAAATGGAGCAGTACATGCCCGACCCGGACCTGGAGGTGATCGCCAAGCTGATCTCCCAGGATCCCGGCCTGTCCGGTTCGCTGCTGAAAATCGTCAACTCGCCGTATTACGGCCTGAGCAACAAGATCACTTCGATCCAGCGTGCGGTGAACCTGCTGGGCAGCCGTTCGATCATCAACCTGATCAACGCGCAGTCGATCAAGGGCGAGATGAATGACGACACCATCGTTACGCTCAACCGTTTCTGGGACACTGCCCAGGATGTGGCGATGACGTGCCTGACGCTGGCCAAGCGTATTGGCACTCAGGCGGGCGATGAGGCTTACGCCTTGGGCCTGTTCCACGATTGCGGCGTACCTTTGATGTTGCAGCGCTTCCCCAATTACATGACGGTTCTGGAAAAGGCTTACGCCAACGCCAGCGCCGAATGTCGCGTAGTGGACACTGAAAACAGCGAGTTCAATACCAACCATGCAGTGGTTGGTTACTACACGGCCAAGTCCTGGCGTCTGCCGGAGCATGTCAGCGCGGCCATCGCCAATCACCACAACGCCCTGGCGATTTTCAGCGATGAGACGTCACGCAACAGTCAGCTGAAAAACCTGCTGGCGATCCTGAAAATGGCCGAGCATATCTGCGCGTCGTATCGCGTGCTGGGCAACCAGACCGAAGATTTCGAATGGAACGCCGTCGGGCCGTTGGTACTCGATTACGTAGGGCTGTCGGATTACGACTTCGAAACCCTCAAACAAACGATCCGCGACCTCGGCGCGCATTGATTCGAGGACGCTATGCCTGAACTGCCGGAAGTCGAAACCACTCGTCGCGGGATTGCCCCGCACCTGGAAGGCCAGCGTGTCAGCCGGGTGATCGTGCGGGACCGGCGGTTGCGCTGGCCGATCCCCGAAGACCTCGATGTGCGTCTGTCGGGGCAGCGAATCGTGCTGGTCGAACGACGGGCCAAGTACCTGTTGATCAATGCCGAGGTTGGTACGCTGATCAGCCACTTGGGCATGTCGGGCAATTTGCGTCTGGTCGAAGTCGGTTTGCCGGCGCTCAAGCATGAACACGTCGATATTGAACTGGAGTCGGGGCTGGCGCTGCGTTACACCGATCCGCGACGGTTCGGCGCGATGTTGTGGAGCAATGATCCGCTCAATCATGAATTGCTGATTCGTCTCGGCCCGGAGCCACTGACCGATCTGTTCGATGGCGAGCGTTTGTTTCAGCTGTCGCGCGGGCGTTCGATGGCGGTCAAACCGTTCATCATGGACAACGCGGTGGTGGTCGGGGTCGGCAATATTTATGCGACCGAAGCGCTGTTCGCTGCCGGGATTGATCCGCGTCGTGAAGCCGGGGGCATTTCCCGGGGGCGCTATCTGAAGCTGGCCATCGAGATCAAACGCATTCTAGCCGCTGCCATTGAGCGTGGCGGGACGACGTTGCGCGATTTCATCGGCGGTGACGGTCAGCCGGGCTATTTCCAACAGGAACTGTTTGTCTATGGCCGTGGCGGTGAACACTGCAAGGTCTGTGGCACCGGCTTGCGTGAAGTGAAGCTGGGCCAGCGTGCCAGTGTGTTCTGCCCGCGCTGCCAGAGCTGAGGCAAACGGCTGAAAAAGTCCTACGGTCTATAGTGAGTTGTCTCACTGTTAAGCCCGAAGGATCGTGCCATGAAATCCTTGCAAGTCCTCTTTGTTACGCTGTTGCTGTGTTCCAGTCTGGCTGTTCAAGCCGCGGAAAATGGCAGTGGCGATCCGCGTTACACCATCCAGAATCCCCCGGCCTACGCGATGATCGGCGACTTGCTGATTGCCCGACCTTTATTGGTGGTGGCGACGGTGATTGGTGCGGGGGCGTTTGTCGTGTCGTTGCCGTTTACCGCACTGGGTGGCGGGGTGGGCGATGCGGGGCAGGCGTTGGTGGTGGATCCGGCGAAAGCCGCTTTTGTGCGGTGCCTGGGGTGTATCGGGGAGGGGTTTGAGCAGCGCGAGTAAGCTGATCAGGGATTTCCTGTGTGGCTGACGGCCTCATCGCGAGCAGGCTCACTCCTACAGTTGAAATGCGTTCCAATGTAGGAGTGAGCCTGCTCGCGATGGCGTCTGTACAGGCGCTGGAAGACTCAAGCCTTGCCGGTAATCTTGCGGTATTTCTCCATCAACTGTTCTTCAGTCTCCGGATGCGCTTCGTCCAGCGGAATGCAATCCACCGGGCAAACCTGTTGGCATTGCGGTTCGTCGTAGTGGCCGACGCACTGGGTGCACAGGTTCGGGTCGATCACATAGATCTCTTCGCCTTGGGAGATGGCGGCGTTCGGGCACTCGGGTTCGCAGACGTCGCAGTTGATGCAATCGTCGGTGATGATCAGGGACATGCTAACTCCAGCCGGGGCGGCAGGCCCGGGCGCTATAAATCAATGCGCGCAATTGTGCCGCATTGGCGAGCGCAGTGCACGCTGCTGCGATCAAGGGCTGCAATCAAAAGCCAGGATCGCAGCCCGAGCCTTCGGCAGCGCCTACTTTTTAAAGCGCAGGGTCAGCGCGTCGGCCACGGCCGGGTGGACGAATTTGCTGATATCGCCGCCCAGCGCGGCAATTTCCCGCACCAGCGTCGAGGAAATGAACGAATAACGCTCGGACGGGGTGAGAAACAGACTCTCCACATCCGGAGCCAACTGGCGATTCATGTTGGCCAGCTGGAATTCGTATTCGAAGTCCGACACCGCGCGCAAACCACGCAGGAACACATTGGCGTTCTGCTCTTTGGCGAAATGCGCCAGCAGCGTCGAGAAGCCGACCACTTCCACGTTCGGCAGGTGTTTGGTGACCTCGCGAGCCAGTTCGACCCGTTGTTCCAGCGGGAACAGCGGGTTCTTTTTCGGGCTGGCAGCGACCGCAATGATCACATGGTCGAACAGGCGCGAGGCGCGTTCGACCAGATCGCCATGGCCCTTGGTAATAGGGTCGAAGGTACCTGGGTACAACACTCGGTTCATCGCGTCGTCCTGGCGGGAGTCCGTTGGGGAGTCGGATGGTATCGCAGCCGTCCCGGTCGGCCAAGTCGCCTGTTGGGTAAGAAAGCACTATAGACGATGGCAATAATCGGTTTTTTCACGGGTTTCTCAGCCGATCGACGAGGGATGTCGCCAGTTGCGCGGTCAGGCCATACACCGACAGCTGCGGGTTGGCGCCGATGCTGGTGGGGAACAGTGAGCCGTCATGGATCGACAGATTAGCCAGTTGATGATGCCGGCCGAGACTGTCGGTGACCGCACTTTTCGGGTCTTCGCCCATCGCGCAGCCGCCCATGACGTGAGCGCTGCCCAACCGAGTGCGGTACAGCTCAAGGCTCAAACCATCGATCAGCGTGCGCGCTTCGGCCAAGGTTTTCGCGTAGCGGGCGTCGGCGTGCATCGGCATTACCGATTTCGCACCGCCGGCGAACTGGATTTCGGCCATGACATGAAAGGCCCGGCGCAGGCCGTCCCAGGCGTAGGGCGAAACCTGATAGTCGAGCACCGGCGAACCATCGCCCCGTAATTCGACTGCGCCACCCGTGCTGTCCGGGTGAAAACCGTCGCGCAGCAACGCCAGCATGGCGTGGGTGTGCGGCAGGTCCGCCATGTGTTGCGCACTCTCCTCGCCAAAGCCGCCGAGCAGGGTGGCCGCCAGTGCCGGATGCAACGGTGGTACTTCAAGTTTGAAAGCCATCGGCCCGGTGGTGCCGTCCTTCCATTGGAAATGGTCGGAATAGATCGACTGCGGCGCCCCGTAGAAGGGGTTGATGACTTCGTCGAAGCGCGCGGCGGACATGTTCACCGGGTGCAGGAAGGTGCGTTTCCCGAGGTTTTTATGCGGATCCGGGGCATCCGAACGCAGCAACAGCGCCGGGCTGTTGATGCCGCCGCCGGCGAGCACGTAATGCCTCGCGTTGACGGTGATTTTGCGGCCGGTCGGTTCAACGCAGCGCTCATCCATCGCCACGCATTGCAGGCCAGTGACTTTGTTGCCGCTGATCAGCAGTTTCTCCGCTCGGGCCAGATAAAGCAGCTCGCCGCCCTTTTCCAGCGTCGCCGGAATGGTCGTGACCATCATCGACTGCTTGGCGTTGGTCGGGCAACCCATGCCGCAATAACCAAGGTTCCAGCAGCCGCGCACATTGCGCGGGATCACGTGCCAGCTGTAACCGAGTTGCTCACAGCCTTTGCGGATCACGTCGTTGTTGGCATTGGGCGGGACCATCCACGGCGCTACGCCGAGGCGCTGTTCCATTTTCTCGAACCACGGCGCCATCTCGGTGGGGCTATGGCCTTTGACGTTGTGTTCTTTGGCCCAGTGTTCGAGGGTCGGCTCCGGCGTGCGAAAGCTCGAGGTCCAGTTGATCAGCGTTGTGCCGCCAACCGCGCGGCCTTGCAGAATGGTGATCGCGCCGTCCTTGCTCATGCGGCCGATGCCCTCCTGATAGAGGCTGCTGTAGGCCTGGTCTTCGAGCATTTTGAAATCTGAACTGGTTTTCAGCGGGCCTTCTTCGATCAGCAGGACTTTGTAGCCGGCAGCGCTGAGGATTTCCGCAGTGGTGCCGCCACCGGCGCCGCTGCCGATGATAGCGACGTCGGTTTCAAGGGTGAGGTCGTCGCTCAGTTGTGCGCCGTTGTAGGTTTTCCAGCCTCGGGCGAGGCCTTCGCGGAACGGGTCGGGTACGGGCATCGATCAGGTTCTCTTTATTATTTTTGGATGCAAGGTGTGGCGGTCGCCCCCTGTGGCAGCGAGCCTGCTCGCGAAGGGCGCGACGCGGATCTCAAACGGTAGGCGGGCCGGGATAACCGCAATGCGCCCACGATTCGGGGCGGGTGTACCAGGCCATCATCACCATCTGCTGCAACGAGCTATGCCCCATGCGTAACAGACTCAACGAGCTGTTTTCCCAGCGATCAAGGAAATGCCGCATCGCCTCGGCACTGGCGTTTTCCCAACTGCCCCAGATCCCGGTGAGTGGCCCGCGCGTCACCGCCATGCCGAGCACGTCGAACAACTGCCGGATGAGTTTGAGCATTTCCGGCGACAGGTGATCGAGGCTGTAGTCCAGCGACTTGAGCGTGCCTTCAACAGCGACCGGCATTTTCTCGGCCGCCACGGCGCCGTCGAGCATCACCGGAATCAGCGCGCGCAGAAACAGCAGGTCGCCGTCGCGCAGCGAGACAAAACCGTTGGCCGCGACGCTCGACGAGCAGCCGCTAAGGCTGGCGCCGAGTCCGGCGGTGGCGAGGAACGCCGTAGCGCCGAGGCTGAATTTCAGCAGGCCACGGCGTGACAGTGCAGGTGTTTCGGTCAGGCTTGGGTGCATTATTTTTATTACCCGGCGGTGACGAAGGTTTAGCGAATGAACAGCTTCTGGATCAGTTTCTGAATCGATTTGCCGTAGGGCGGATAAATCAGCCTGGCCGCGTTGAACCGCTGTTTGATCAGCACGCCTTTGGCTTTGCTGAAGGTCAAAAAGCCTTCGTGACCGTGGTAGTGGCCCATGCCGGAAGCACCGATGCCGCCGAACGGCATGTCGTCCTGAGCCACATGCAGCAACGTGTCGTTCAGGCACACGCCGCCGGAATGGGTTTCGTGCAGCACACGGTTCTGTTCGCGTTTGTCGTAGCCAAAGTAGTAAAGAGCCAGAGGACGTGGCCGCTGATTGATGTAAGCGAATGCCTGCTCCAGATCCTGATACGGCACGATCGGCAGCAGCGGCCCGAAGATTTCGTCCTGCATCACCGTCATCTCGTCGCTGACATTCAGCAGCACGCTGTGCGGCATGCGCCGGCCCTGGCCCTGCTCGAACAGCGGAATCAACAGCGCACCCTTGCTGGTGGCGTCGCTGACGTAGCCGTTGAGCCGTGCCAATTGGCGTTCGTTGATGATCGCCGTGTAGTCCGGATTGTCAGTGAGTGTCGGATAGAAACCCTGCACGGCCTGGCGATAGGCTTCGACAAAAGCACCGACCCGGTCTTCCGGCACCAGCACGTAATCCGGGGCAACGCAGGTCTGGCCGGCGTTGAGGGTTTTACCGAAGGCGATGCGCTCGGCAGCATCCTTGAGCGGCACATCGTGGGAGACGATAGCCGGCGACTTGCCGCCCAGTTCCAGGGTGACCGGGGTCAGGTTTTCGGCGGCGGCGCGCATCACGTGTTTGCCGATGCTGGTGGCGCCGGTAAACAGCAAGTGGTCGAAGCGCAAGCGCGAGAACGCCACGCCGATGTCGGCTTCACCGAGCACCACGCAGACCAGGTCTTCGGGGAAAATTCTCGCCAGCAACTCTTTCATCAACAAGCCGGTGGCCGGGGTCGATTCACTGAGTTTGAGCATCACCCGGTTACCCGCTGCCAGGGCGCCGACCAGCGGGCCGACGGCCAGATACAGCGGGTAATTCCACGGCACGATGACGCCGACTACGCCCAGAGGCTGATACACCACTTTCGCCGAAGCGGGCTGGAACGCCATGCCGACCTTGCGTCGCGAAGCTTTCATCCAGCCTTTGAGATGACGGCTGGCGTAATGAATGCCGTGCAGGCTTGGCATCAACTCTGCGAGCAGGGTTTCATCGGCGCTGCGATGGCTGAAATCGGAGCTGATCGCCTCGATCAACGCTTGCCGCTCGTTGCTGAGCAAATCACTCAGCGCTTTGAGCCATTGCTGGCGCTGAGCGGCGGGCGGCATCGGATTGGCGGCATACGCAGCCCGCTGCGCCGCGAACAACCGGTCCAGCTCGGCCAGCGGTTGTTGCAGCGTTTGCAGGTAGGCAATGTCGGCAGTCATGGTCTGCTCCGGATTTATTGTAATGATGAACTTTTAGAGTCTATGCTCTAGAAAGTCAAATGACTTCCTTGCACAGCATTGTTTTATCCATTTCCGGTTAGGTCGTAAGATGCCCCCCAACGCACTCTGAATTAAAGCTCAAGCCATGGCCCCACGAATAAAAACCAGCGAGCGTATCGTGCTGAACAGCCTTGAGCTGTTCAATCAACAGGGCGAGCGCAGCATCAGCACTAATCACATTGCCGCCCACATGGAGATTTCTCCCGGCAATCTGTACTACCACTTCCCCAACAAGCAGGCGATCATCGCCGTGTTGTTCAGTGAGTACGAAAGCCTCGTGGACAGCTTTCTGCGTCCGCCGCAGGGGCGTGCGGCGACGGTCGAGGACAAGCGTTTCTATCTCAAGGAATTGCTCTCGGCGATGTGGCGCTACCGCTTTCTGCACCGCGATCTGGAGCATCTGCTCGACAGCGATCCGGAACTGGCCGCCCGCTATCGGCGCTTCTCGCAACGCTGTGTGATTCAGGGCGCGGCGATCTACGAAGGTTTTGTCGCCGCCGGGATTCTCGATATGGACCGCGTGCAAATCGAATCCCTGACCCTCAATGCCTGGATCATCCTGACGTCGTGGGTGCGCTTCCTGTGCACCACCCGCGAGAATTCCAACCACCTCAGTGAACAAGCCATTAAACGTGGCGTGTATCAGGTGCTGGTGCTGGAAGCCGGGTTTGTCACCGAGCAGGCGCGAGACGAGGTCAATGCGTTGTTCGAGGAGTTCTACGTGCCGCTGGCCCAGGCCCTCGAAGACGTGAAATAAACCGTTCTGTAAATCCCCCAGGAGCCTGTTATGCCGATTGCGCAACTGATCAGCCCCGAAGCACTGGATGCCCGCAGGGCGCAGCCGGGACTGGTGATTCTCGATTGTCGTTTTGCCCTCGAAGACCCGGACTACGGCCAGCGCAGCTATGCCGAAGGGCACATTGCCGGGGCGAGCTTCGCCGATCTTGAGCGTGACCTCAGCGGTAAAGTGGTCAAAGGCGTGACTGGCCGTCATCCGTTGCCCGAGCCGGCGGCGTTGATCGAGCGGCTGCAGACCTGGGGCATCAACAACGACAGCGATGTGATTTTGTACGATGACGGTCCCGGTGCCTACGCGGCGCGGGCGTGGTGGTTGCTGGCGTGGCTGGGCAAGCGCGATGGCGTGTTCATTCTCGATGGCGGGCTCAAGGCGTGGCATGCGGCGGGGCTGCCGCTGAGCCTGGATGCGCCGACGGTCAGTCGCGGTAGTTTCAGTGGTCAGGCGGATATGAGCCTGCTGATCAGCGCCGAAAAATTGCAAAAGCGTCTTGGCCAACCTGCGTTGACCTTGATTGATGCTCGGGCTTTGCCGCGATTCAAGGGGGAGATCGAACCAATTGATCCGATTGCCGGACATATTCCCGGCGCGCAATGCGCGGCGTTCACCGACAACCTCGGCAACGATGGGCGATTCCTGCCGGCGGATCAGCTCAAACAACGTTTTGCCGCCAAGCTCGGCGAGCGCTCGCCAGCGGATCTGGTGGCGTATTGCGGTTCCGGCGTTACGGCGTGTCACAACCTGTTTGCGTTGTGCCTGGCGGGTTATCCGTTGGGGTCGTTGTACGCTGGATCATGGAGCGAGTGGATCAACGAGCCTTCGCGCGGTATCGCCACCGGCGAATAAGATCAAAAGATCGCAGCCTTCGGCAGCTCCTGCATTGGAATGCATTTCCCTGTAGGAGCTGC
>NZ_AKJR01000200.1:67-15463 GCF_000282235.1 Pseudomonas sp. GM24
AGGGTGAGGGGCTTTTGACCTTAGTGCCCTGAAGCCGCCGGCCCCGCCTTCGCGGCAAACGGTGGCTTAGCCAGCCACACAATCAGAATCAACCCCATAAACCCCCAGCCCAGCAGCGTGAAGTAATCCACGGTGGAGAGCATGTACGCCTGGCTGGTGAGGATCTGATCCATCTGCGCATAAGCCGACTGGCTCGCCCCGCCCAACTGATTCAAGGTCTCGCGGGTCGCCGGTTCGAAAGTGCTGATGCTTTCACTCATATACGCATGATGCTGATCCGCGCGGCGAATCCAGATCCACGTGGTCAGCGACGCCGCAAAGCTACCGCCCAACGTCCGCAGAAAAGTCGCAAGACCCGCGCCATCGGCAATCTGGCTAGGTGGCAAGTCAGACATCAGAATGCTCAGGGTCGGCATGAAGAACAGCGCCACACCAATGCCCATGAACAATTGCACCAACGCGATGTGCTGGAAGTCCACCTCATTGGTGAATCCCGCCCGCATAAAGCAACTCAAACCAATCGCCAGAAACGCCAATCCGGCCAGCAATCGCAGGTCGAACTTGTTCGCGTACTTGCCGACAAACGGCGACAGCAGCACCGGCAAAATACCGATCGGCGCCACGGCCAGACCCGCCCAGGTTGCGGTGTAGCCCATTTGCGTCTGCAACCATTGCGGCAAGATCAGGTTGATGCCGAAGAACCCGGCATAACCCAGCACCAACACCAACGTGCCGATGCGGAAGTTGCGGTAGGCGAACAACCGCAGATTCACCACCGGATGCTGGTCGGTCATTTCCCAGATAACGAACACCGCCAGCGCGATCACCGAAATCGCCGCGCCGATGATGATGAAGTTCGACTCGAACCAGTCCAGATCATTGCCCTTGTCGAGGATCACCTGCAACGCGCCGACACCAATGATCAGCGTGATCAGTCCGACGTAATCCATCGGCTGACGGCTGGTTTCCACCGGACGTTTGGCCAGTTGCGAACGCACCACCATCACCGCAAAGATGCCGATCGGCACGTTGATGAAGAAGATCCACGGCCAGCTGTAACTGTCGGTAATCCAGCCACCGAGAATCGGCCCGGCAATCGGCGCAACTACCGTGACCATCGCCAGTAACGCCAGGGCCATGCCGCGCCTGGCGGGCGGATAAACTGCGATCAACAGGGTCTGCGTCATCGGGTACAGCGGGCCGGCGACCAGACCTTGCAGCACACGGAAGCCGATCAGTTCCGGCATCGACGTCGAGATACCGCAGAGAAACGAGGCCAGCACGAACAGAATGGTGGCCCAGAGAAACAGCTTCACCTCGCCGAACCGACGGCTAAGCCAACCGGTCAGCGGCAGCGCAATCGCGTTGCTCACGGCGAACGAGGTGATCACCCAGGTGCCCTGCTCCGAACTCACCCCGAGGTTGCCGGAAATCGTCGGCAGTGCCACGTTGGCGATGGTGGTGTCGAGCACTTGCATGAACGTCGCCAGCGACAGGCCGATGGTGCTGAGCAACAGGCTGGGCGGCGTGAAAGAGGCGTTATTGCTCATTGTGAATCCTATGAAACCTGATGGTCGCCGCAGCCCTGTAGGAGTGAGCCTGCTCGCGATAACGGTGTATCAGTCGAGGAATTGGGTCTGACACACCGCTATCGCGAGCAGGCTCACTCCTACAAAGTCAGTGCAGGTCAGCGTTGTGCGGTTTTGCTCACCGCTGCGCTGTTGTCGTGGATCAGCTGCGCAATCATCGCGTCGGCTTCAGCCAGTTGGCGGTCGTAGACGTTGGTGCTGAACGAGGCTTTCTGCGGTGGCTGCTGTGCGAGCACCGGGCCGCTCTGGTCGTGCAGGTTCACTTCAACATTGGTCGACAGACCGACGCGCAGCGGATGCTTGGCCAGTTCTTCGGCGTTGATGTGAATCCGCACCGGCACACGCTGCACGATCTTGATCCAGTTACCGGTGGCGTTCTGCGCTGGCAGCAGAGCAAACGCGCTACCGGTGCCGGCGCCGAGGCTGTCGACGGTGCCGCTGTACTTCACGTCGCTGCCGTAGATGTCGGACTCGATATCGACCGGCTGACCGATGCGCATGTCACGCAGTTGGGTTTCCTTGAAGTTGGCGTCGATCCACAGTTGATCCAGCGGAATCACCGCCATCAACGCCGTGCCCGGCTGCACGCGCTGACCGAGTTGCACGGTGCGCTTGGCGACGTAACCGGTGACCGGCGCAATCAACGTGCTGCGGGCATTGGTCAGGTAGGCCTGACGCAGATCGGCAGCGGCCGACATCACGTCCGGATGCGACGACACCACGGTGTCATCAACCAGCGCGCTGGTGGTTTTCAATTGCTGTTTGGCGTTGGCCAGGGCGTTTTGCGCCGAGGTCAGGTCATCGCGAGCGTGGGACAGTTCTTCCTGGGAAATCGCCCCGCCCTGCGCGAGGTTTTTCCGGCGGTTGTAGTTGTCCTGGGCTTTCTGCACTTCGGCCTGCTGCGCGTTGACCTGGGCTTTCATGCCGTCAACGTTACTGTACAAGCCGCGTACCTGACGCACGGTGCGCGCCAGCTTCGCCTGGGCACTTTGCAGACCGACTTCAGCGTCGTTCGGGTCGAAGTTGATCAGCACCTGACCTTCGTGAACCAGATCGCCATCATCCGCGCCAATGCTGACCACGGTGCCAGTCACCAGCGGGGTGATTTCGACGACGTTACCGTTGACGTAGGCGTCGTCGGTGCTTTCGTTAAAGCGCCCGATGAATTCGTGATACGCCCAGACGCCGGCGCAGGCGAGCGCGATGACAACGGCGAGCACCAGCAGCATGACTTTGCGTTTGCGCGGGTTACCGGTGTCCGGGGTGTTGCCTTGAGCTTGGGTGTTTTCGGCAGTGGCCATGACAAGTACCTTGAATTAGTTGTGCGGCGTGGCTGGGCTGGCGTTGGCTGCGGTCAGGGTGTCACCCTGGAAGCCGCCGCCCAGCGCTTGCATCAGTTGAATCGACAGGTCGATCTGCTCGGCATTGAGGTTGGCCAGTTGACGCTGGGCCTGCAGCAATTGCTGCTCGATGCTGAGCACGTCCAGGTAGTTGCCGATGCCGGAACCGTAACGCTGGACGACGGTGTTGTAAGAGTCTTGGGCAATGTTGGTGGCGTGTTGCTGCGCACCGATCTGCCGGCCGATGTCACGCAACTGGTTGATCGTGTCGCTGACATCGCCCAGTGCTTTCACCAGACTTTTGTTGTACTGCGCCACCGCCAGGTCGTAATCGGCGTCGCGCGCATCGAGGTTGGCGCGCAGGCGTCCGCCGTCGAAGATCGGCACCGAAATGGTCGGGGCAATGTTGAAGAAGCGACTGGCCGAGCCGAACATCGCGTCACCCAAAAGGGATTCGGCGCCGGCCGAGGCCGTCAGGTTCAGGTTCGGATAGAACTGGGTTTTCGCCGAGTCGATATCCTTGCTCGCCGCTTCTACACGCCAGCGCGCAGCGACCAGATCCGGGCGCCGACCGAGCAGTTCCGCCGGCAACACTGACGGCACGGCGACCGCGCTGGCTTGCAGGACTTTCGGTCGGGCGATTTCGTTGCCGCGATCCGGGCCTTTGCCGAGCAGCACGGCCAAGGCAATCTTGGCGCTGTTCAAGCGTTTTTCCGCGTCGATCAGGCTGGCCTCGGAACTGGCTTCCAGACTTTGCGTTTGCTGGAACTGGTACTGACTGTCGATACCGGAATTGAGGCGACGCTGGCTCAGGTCGAGCATCTGCTTGGTGCGTTTGAGGTCTTCGTTCGCCAAGTCATAAACGATGTGCGCCTGACCGAGATCGCTGTAAGCGCGAGCGACATCAGCGGCGAGGGTCAACTGCGCAGCCTGACGATCAACTTCAGCGGCGCGGGCCTGACCGAGTGCAGCTTCCCAGGCATCACGCTGGCCGCCCCAGAGGTCGAAGTTGTAATTGAACCCGGCGCTGACGTTACGCACGGTGGCGTAGGCATCGCCCTGCCCCAGCGGATCCTGATCCTTGGCCAGACGCGAACGGCTGATGCCGGCGCTGGCGTCGAGGGTCGGATAACGTTCGGCATCGGCGGCGTACGCAGCGGCGTTGGCCTGATGCGCGCGGGCTTCGGCGATTTGCATGTCCGGGCTGTCGTGAAGGGCTTCGTGGATCAAGCCGTCGAGTTGCGGATCGCCGAGGCTGGTCCACCAGTCGCTTTTCGGCCACGCGGCCGGCGACAGGGTCACGCCGTTGAGGGACTGGCTGGCATTGAGGCTTTTCGCATCAAGGCTTTTGCCTTGAGTGTCGAGGCCGCTGTAGTTGGCGCAACCGGCGAGGATCATCGCCGACAGCACCAGCGTCAGGCTGCTGCGCAAGGTTTTACCGCTCATTGTGTTCACCTAACCGCTGGATGGTGATCGGGTCACCGGCTGCCAGCAGGATTTTCTTGAGGATGTATTCCAGGGTCTTCAACTCGTCCGGAGTGACGGCGCCGGCCAGTTCATTCATCGCGTCGGCGCCGATGTGCGGCAAGCGATCGGCCAGTTGCTGGCCTTGTTCGGTCAGCTTGAGCTGCACCTGACGGCGATCGCCTTCGCTGCGCTGGCGAGCCAGAAAGCCTTTCTGCTCCAGACGATCGAGCATGCGTGTCATCGAACCGCTGTCGAGCGACAGATGCCGGCACAGCTCGGCCGGGGTGTCGACGCCGAACTGGGCCATGATGATCAACACCTTGAACTGCGCGGCGGTGATGCCGTGGGGTTCCATGTGGGTGTCGATGATCCGGTCCTTGAGCAGCGCAGCACGGCCAAGCAACAGGCCGAAATGGCAATGTTTGAATTCGTCCGGGGTGAAATGCTTCATTTGCTCACCTAATAACTGCCTAGGCAGTGAATGTATGTCGAGATGTTACTGCCTAGGCAGCGAATGTCAACGCAATAGTTAGGTTGCTTTGCAATTAGTTGACCAGTGGAGTTGGTTTTTGTGTTGCACAGGCGGACGCCATCGCGAGCAGGCTCACCCCTACAAGGGAACGCATTTCAAATGTAGGAGTGAGCCTGCTCGCGATTGGAGCGACTCGGTGTGAAGTCGGTCAGGATTCGTCAGTTGGATGCACAGGTGGCGGCTGCACAGGATGTACCTCGCGCCCCCGCAACGCAGCGCCCACATACCCAAACGCACGCTTGCTCACCGCATAAATGCTGTGCCAGCCCGGCGGTGCCGGCTCGATGGCGGCATGCAACGCCCGCGCATAATCGAGCACCAGTCCGGGCGTCCACGCCATCGCCTCTGCCCGTTTGCGCACTTGCGCGGCAACCCAGAACTCGGGGCTGAAAATGACCCGGGCGAAATCCAGCATGCTCGAATGGCCCCGGTTCATCGCTCCCTCAAGGGCCGCTTCGAGGCTATGAGCGACGGCGCTGGAACAATTGCGACTGGTCAGGTTGTACGTGCTGTTCTGCCGATACGCAGTCCAGAACGCATGCAGGCGCCGGGCGTCGTAATGGGCAAAACTGACCTGCACCGAAGACGGACACCAGTCAGCCACCTCCCCCGCATAATCCGGCAAAAACCTGCCGGCAACATCGTTGTTCGGCGTCGCCCGCAGCAAGCGCACAAAATCCCCTGCCGAACGATCAATGTCGTCCTGCGGGTAATGGCTGATGTAAATGTCCGGACCACATTCCAGTGCCGCGTGACCGGCGGAGATAACGCCATTGATGTCGACCGCCGCGATGTAGCGGTTGAGCAGACGATTGCGCACTAAGGTGTCGTCGACGGTGCCACTGGGGGTCCAGACGTGAATCACCATCGCGTCGCTGCTGGTCGGCGCACTCACTGCAGCAGGACTCGTCAGCGGCAGCTGGTTTTTGAAGCGCACGGCTTGCCGCAACAAGGCGCAACCGGTCAGGAAAAGGCTCATGCCAATGCAAAACGGCACCGTGCCCTTATACAGCGTCGGATACGGCTCGAGGATAAACACGCCAAAGCCGATTTCGAACAACCCCGCCAGCAACGACACCTGCCAACCGACAAAGCGCACCACCAGCGCCGCCGCCAACCGAAAGCCGCCATCGAGCAGAAAAGCCCCACCAAACAGCACCGCCAGAATCAGCCCGGCGGCATGTTGCCGGTCGACAATCAGCAGCCCCAGCAAGAGAAAAGCCAGTCCGCGCGCTCTGCGCAGGGCCGCAGCAGTTCCGGCTTGCGGTGCCGGCACCAGCAGCAGGATCAGCGCTTCGAGCAACAACAGATAGCCGAAGAGATGCAGCGGAAAATACAAAACCCCGTCCAGCGCATCAATGAAGATGCCCACACCGGCCGCGCCCCAGACGATGCCCGTCAGCGCCAGCGCAGACCAACGCTTGCGGACGAATTCGTGACCGAGCAAGACCATACTCAAGCGGATCATAGGCGTCTCTGTTGTTTTCGGGCAGCCGCCAATCGCGCAGCATTCAAGTAGCGCTGAGTCTAATTCATTCTGCAAAAGCCGGATCGCAGCGACGCGACCCGGCGATGGGAAACGCGCGTTAGAAATCGCGCTTGTAGAAAATATCCAGCGAACTGGCCACGCCACTGGCCGCTTCGACATAAACCTTCTTGCTCAGCTTGTAGCGCAGCGCGATGGTGCTGGCCGGTTCAAACACGCCCACGCCATAACGCAAACTGAGCTTCTCGGTAATATTGCCGCTGGCCACAACACTGGTGGCATCGCCGCTGCCCGCCGTGTCGAGCTGGAAGTCCTGAATCCCCAGATCCTTGGCGAGGCTGCTGGTGACCCCGGAACTGCCCATCAAGCCCAGACCCAACGCCGCTTGCGCGAGCATGTTGTTGTCTTCGCCGTTGGTGCTCAGCGGTCGGCCGAGGACCAGATAGGAAAGCGCCTGCTCCTGGCTCATCGCCGGCTCGGAGAAGATCTGTGTGGTCGGCTGCTCGGCGCTGCCGCTCAGGCGAATACCGGCGATCACGTCGTCGGTCTGGCGAATCGCTTCGATGTCCAGATACGGCTGATCGAGGGGGCCGGCGAACAACAGACGTGCACGGCGCACTTGCAGGCGCTGGCCGTAGGCACTGTAGCGGCCGTCGTTGAGCCACAGCTCGCCACGGGTATCCATGTTGTCGCCGATGTGCACATGACCTTGCACGTTGGCGGTCAGGCCGAAACCGGCGAAGGCCAGTTTGTCTTCGCCGACCACCACGTCGATGTCCATTTTCATCGCCAGCGGTGGTTTGCCCTCTTCGGTCTGCGCGCCGACGATGATCGTGTCATCGGAGACTTTCACCGTTGATGGCGGCAATTCGCGCACGGTGATTTCGCCTTTGGGCACCTGCACTTTGCCAGCGATCTTCAGTTCGTCGCCGGCCATGGAAATCTTCAAGTCCGGCGCCACTTCCAGCTTGGCGTACGGCTCGACGGTGACCGGCAATTGCGTGCCCTTGAGCGCCAGATCGACCACCAGCGCCTGGCCCCAAGCGACGTTCCCCGTCAAGCTGCCCTGCCCGGCCTTGCCGCTTTTCCAGCCGCCGTCGAGGCGCACCGATTCGCCGGCAATCAGCGCGGTGAGTTGCAGGTTCTGCAGCTCCATCGGCAACTCGGCGCCGGACACTTCGCCGTCGCTGAGTTGCACGGTGCCGTTGACCAGCGGTGCAAGCAATCCGCCGGAAATCGTGCCGCTGCCATTCAGGCGGCCGGTGAGCTTTTCAACCATCGGCACAAACGGCCGCGCCACCGACAGATCCAGCCCGCTGAGGCGGAACGAGCCGCTTAGCGGTTTGTTTTTCGGCAGTGGATTGAGCTGCGCCTGCACCAGCAACTCGCCGAGTTTGCCGCCGACGAAATTGAGTTCGGTGTCGACGCGCTTGGGCGTGAGTTTGCTGGTGAGTTTCAGGGTCTCATACGGGAAATCCAGCCACTGGTCCTTTTCCTTCATGCGCAAGGTGCCGCCGCTGGCGTCAATGCTGACCACGCCGTTGGGGCCGCTGGCCGGCAGATCCAATTGCAGATCGGCGTTGAGCTTGCCCTTCCAGGCAAAGTCTTTCGGCAACCATTGCGCGAGGCTTTCGATCGGGAACTGCTTGAGGTGATAGCGCAGTTTCGGCTCTGGCATCAGACGCTGATCTTCACCGCACAGGCTGGCGTCGCCGGACATCCAGCAATGCGCGCCGAAGTTGATTTTGCCGTCGGCCAGACGTTCTAGCTTGGCCGGGCTTTGCAGTTTCCAGTCCTGGCCACCGGCCTGAATGTCGCCGCTGGCTAAACGCCCGCGCCAGTTGCCCTTGTCCAGATTGCCATCCAGACCAAGGGCCAGTTTCAGTTTCGGCCCGATCAGGTCGAGGTTGAGTTTCTGGTTCTTGATGTCGCCTTGGGCGCTGGCGGTCAACACGCCAAGGTTGGTGTCACCTGCCTGAATCCCGCTGCCTTTCAGATCGATTTTCGCCCGTTGCGCGCTGTCGAGGGTGGCGTCGAGATTGAGGCTTTGCAGGCGATTGTCCTGGAACGCCAGTTGCGAACCTTGCAGGCCAAGTTTGCCCTGCGGCGCCTTCAGCGTGCCGGCCACATTGACCTGGCCGTTCACCTGCCCGCGCAGTTGCGGCCAGAGCTGAGCCAGGCGCGACAGCTTGATGTCGATCTGCCCGGTGAGTTTCTGTTGCAGGCTGCCCTTGCCGTTGATGCTGTTGTCACCGAGGCGGATTTGCAGGGCATTCAGGTTCCACTGCTCACCCGCGCCGTCAGCCTTGGCCTGGAGGATCGCCGGTTGCCCGCGCAATTTGCCCTTCAAGTCGAGGTCGGCGGTGAGACTCAGGCGTTCGTTCTTCATTTCGCCTTGGCTTTTCAGCGGCCCGGCCAAAGTGCCCGGCAACTCGGCGACCCAGTACGCCGGGTTGAGCGCCGACAGATCCAGCGCCGTGTCCCAGGCAATACCGTCGGCGAACTGCACATTGACGTGCCCTTCAGCCTTGCCCTGCCCGGCTTGCATTTTCAATTGCGGCAAAGCGATCTGTTTAAGGCTGCCGCTGAACGGACTGCTCAACGTAAACGCGCCCGCCGGGCCATCCAGTGCGGCGGCGAAGTTACCGAGATATTGGCCGTCGGTGTAGGAGACTTCACCAGTGAACGTACGCAAGGCAACTTGTGGCTCGTCGATTTCGTTATAGAGCCGGTGCCACGGAAAATCCTGCCAGTTGATATTGGCTTGCGCGCTGAGGCCTTTGCTCCAATCGACACTGCCAGTGAGTTTCAGGCTTTGCTTGTCGTTGGCCGTCAGATCAAGGCCGGCGATCTGCGCGCCGCTGGCGTCGACTTTACCTTTGAGCAACAACGCTACCGGACCTTTGTCGGAGGGCAGCGTGGCGTTGCCGTTGAGCTGGTAACCGTTTTTCAGGTCGCCTTCACCGGTCAACAGCAATTGATTGAGTTGCAGAGTGTCCGGTAAATCAGCGCTCGGTTTGAACGCCTCGGAGGTGATGCGCACTTTCGCCGGCAGGTTTTCAACCAGCGGTTGCAGTTCGCCGCTCAACTGGCCGTCGAGGTAACCACGGCTGTCGGCGTGCAGGTTGAGGGTTTTCAACAGGTCGCCGTCGATCTTCAACGCCAGTGACCACGGCCCAGTGCCCGGGGATGGCAGGGTGAGGTCACCGGCGATGTTCAACGGCCAGTTGCCGCTCGGTTCAAGTGTGCCGGACAGGTTCAGGCTGAGGTCGTCGCGCTGCAATTTCACGCTGTCGATCTGCATGCCTTGCGCGGTCCAGTGCGCCGCCAGTTGCAGGCCCTTGAGCTGTTCGCTGCCGTTGAACAACAGGCTGCCGACCTGCACGTCGCCCAGTTCGATGGCCACCGGCAATTGCAGATCCGGTAGTTTGATCGGGCCGCTCTCGGAGGTTTCTTCGCTCGGCGGGAATTGCAAAATGACCTGATCGGCCTTGAGCTGTTCGATGCACAGGGTCATACGGGTCAGGCACAGCGGTGACCAAGCGAAGATTGCCTTGTTCAGTTCGACGCGGCTGCTGTCCTGCTGCCACAGCAGATGATCGGCACTCCATTGTCCGCCGAGGCGTCCCTGGAAATTCTCCACTGTCAGACCCGGTACGAGGCCCAACACCCAGCGGCTGCCGGCCGCCGTGCCGAGTACGGCGGTGACACTCAACACAATCAACAACACCAGCGCCAACAACGCCAGCGCCGTAATTTTCAAACCACGCTTCACAGCTCAGGCCCCATGGAAAAGTGCAGCCGGATGCCGCCATCGTCATCGAGTGCGTGGGCCAGGTCGAGGCGGATCGGCCCGACCGGCGAGACCCAGCGCACACCAATACCGACCCCGGTCTTGAGGTTCGGCAGTTCGAGTTTGTTGAAAGAGTTGCCCTGGTCGACGAAAGTCGCGACGCGCCATTTCTCGGCGATCGAGTATTGATACTCGACGCTGCCGGCGACCATGTAACGCCCGCCGATCCGGTCACCGTCGGAGTTTTTCGGCGACAGGCTCTGATAGTCGTAACCGCGCACGCTCTGATCGCCACCGGCGAAGAAGCGCAGCGACGGCGGCACCGAGTTGTAGCCGTTGGTGGCGCTGCCGCCGACCTGCACACGACCAAGGAAGCGGTGTTTGTCGAATACCGTGGTCAGGCCTTTGACCAGCGCGGTGCCATATAAAAGGTTGTTGTCCGAGCCGAGGCCTTCCTTCGCCACTTTGCTCTCGAAGCTCAGGCGATAGCCGTTGTGCGGGTCGATACGGTTGTCGCTTTTCAGGTACGAGTAGCTGATGCCGGGCATCAGCAAAGTACTCAGGCCTGAGTCGTCACCAAGTTCGTATTCTTCGCGCTGCCATTTCAGCGAGATCACCCGCTGCCAGCCGCTCGGTAATTTGCTGTGCCATTCCGGGCCAAAGGTCAGCAGCTTGCTCAGCGTATCGGAGCCGTCGATGTCTTCGAATTGATAGCCACCGGCCCAACGCAGTTTGTCGGTCAGTGGCGGGTCGAGCGGGATATCGTAGAACAGCCCGACGTTTTGCCGTGGCGCCGACAGCTCGGCTTCCCAACCATAGCTGTCGCCTTGCGGGTTGACCCAGTGGCGGGTCCAGTTGGCTTTGATGCGCGGGCCGACGTCGGTCGAATAACCGAGGCCCAGGCCCATGGTCCGTGGCTTGCGCGTGTCGAGTTTGACCTCCACCGGGATCACGTCATTTTTCGCCGTGGTCGGTGCGGCATCGACGCGCACGCCTTCGAAATAGCCGCTCGATTGCAGATCGCGGTTCAGCTCGGCGATCAGCTCGGAGTCGTACGGTTCGCCTTCCTTGAACGGCACCATGCGTTGCAGCAGGTCTTCGTCGAACGGCGTGTCACCTTCGAATTTGACTTTGCCCAGCGCATAACGCGGGCCGCTGTCGTAGATCAGTTCGATGTCGGCCACCCCGGCGCGCGGGTCGACCATGAGTTTTTGACTGGTGAAATGGCCACTGAAGAAACCGAAGCGCGAGGCCTGATTCTGAATAAGTCTTTTGGCGTCTTCGTAACGCCCATGGTTGAGCACCGCGCCGGACTTGAGCGCATCGCTTTTCGGTACACGAAAGGATTTGAGGGAGGCAGCCGGGCCGTCGACACGAATGGTGACGTTGCGCAGGTGAATAGGCTCGCCGGGATCGATGTTCAACACCAGGCGCGGCTTGTCGCCGCCCTTGACGTCACTTTCAATCTGCGGCTGGTAGTAGCCCAACGCCTGGGCCGCTTTGCGCGCCTGCTCTTCGGCACCGCGACTGAAGCGCTGCAGGGCTTCTTCGTCACGATCGCCGAGGCTGCCGATATAGCCTTCTATATTGGCCTTGAGTTCATCGTTGGACGGTTTGATCCGCACATCCAATTCACTTTGCGCCAGCGCCGCGCAGCTGGTTAACAGCAGGAGCACGCCACTGGTAAATCTTCCTGGAAACTTCATAGGCGCGGATGCTATCACGGGCTTGGGAGCGTGATAGAACAGGAAATTTCCCCAGAAGTTCGATTGTTATGCTGTTGCAGTTTGTAACACCTGCGGGTTGGCGTGGAAAAATACGTGTTCGCGCACCGGTCCGACGGCAACCTCGCCGATCTCCTCGTAACCCTGCCTTTTATAGAATTCCAGATAACGCGGGTTGCCGGTGTCGAGCACCACACCTTGCGAGGTTTCGTCGACCGCGCACCAGTTGTGTACCGCCGTCAGCAATTGCTCGCCGAAATGTTTGCCCTGGAACTGCGGGTGAATCCCCAGCAGCGGCAGCATGTGCACGGAATCGCTGGGCACGCAGGCGGCAACGGCATCGTGGTATTCAAGGTAGCGGCGGGTGCAGCGGAAACCGGTGCTGAGCACCATGCGCAGGCGCCACGCCCAGCTTTCGGTGATGCCCAAACGGCGTTGCGGTGGCGCGATCAGGGCGATGCCGATCAGGCGGTCGTTGACCAGCAGGCCGATGGCCGGCAGATCCTGCAGAAAGTGTTGTTTGACCAGTTCGCGCACCGTTGCCCGCACGCGCTGTTCGTAGCCGGGGCGCTCAGCTTCGAACAGGTAGCCGAAGGTCGGTTCGTGGCGATAGGCCTGATAAAGCAGCGAGCGGGCTTCGCGCGAGTAGCCGCGGTCGAGCATATGAATGTCGGCGATGGCGGTCTGGGTTTCAGGCATGACGGTGATTCTCCCCGGGCGCGTTCAAATGGCGGCGCTCTTGTTGGTACGAACCTTTTGGCAGTGACACAGTTCCCCACAGGTATAGACCAACTCGGGATCTTCATCGACCGGGTTGGCCCCATCGCTGGCAAGCCAGCTCCCACAGGTTTCTCTGGTGTACATGAATGTTATGAACGACGCGGACATTGTGGGAGCTGGCTTGCCAGCGATGGGGCCCTCCGAGGCAACACATGTCCCACAGGCCAAAATGATTTCTCCCACACTGGCCCATCTCCCCCATGTCAGCTAGCATCGCCCTTTTGCTAGGACTGCCGACCATGAAGATCGTTTCCTTCAACATCAACGGACTGCGCGCCCGTCCGCATCAGCTGGCAGCGCTGATCGAAAAACATCAGCCGGACGTCATCGGCCTGCAGGAAACCAAAGTCCACGACGACCAGTTCCCGCTCGAAGAAGTCCGCGCCCTCGGCTACCACGTGTACTTCCATGGCCAGAAAGGCCATTACGGCGTGGCGATGCTCTCGCGTCAGGAACCGATCGCCATCCACAAAGGCTTCGCCACCGACGAAGAAGACGCCCAGCGCCGCTTTATCTGGGGCACCTTCGCCGACGCCAATGGCGTGCCGGTGACCATCATGAACGGCTATTTTCCACAGGGCGAAAGCCGCGACCACCCGACCAAATTCCCGGCCAAGCAGCGTTTCTACAGCGATCTGCAAACGCTACTGGAAAGCCAGTTCCACAACGAGCAGCCGCTGGTGGTGATGGGCGATGTGAACATTTCCCCGGAAGATTGCGACATCGGCATCGGCCCGGACAACATGAAGCGCTGGCTGAAAACCGGCAAATGCAGCTTCCTGCCGGAAGAACGCGAGTGGATGGCGCGCTTGAAGAATTGGGGCCTGACGGATAGCTATCGCCACCTGAACCCGGACGTGACCGATATGTTCAGCTGGTTCGATTACCGCAGCCGTGGGTTTGAGGATGAGCCGAAGCGTGGCCTGCGCATTGACGTGATTCTGGCGTCGCATGGTTTGTTGCCACGGGTGAAGGCCGCCGGTGTTGACTATGAATTGCGCGGGATGGAAAAACCGTCCGATCATGCGCCGATCTGGCTTGAGCTCAGCTGATCCCCAGCCTTACGGAATACCTGTAGGAGTGAGCCTGCTCGCGATAGCGGTGAATCAGACGACATAAATGTTGACCGGTACACCGCTATCGCGAACAGGCTCACTCCTACATTGAATCGGTGTCATCTTTCGGTCATGCGCCTGACTTAATCTCCCCGGCAATCCCCTTGGCTTGATTCGGTGCCGGCATGACCCTGCGTGTTCTGTGCGTTTTTCTCTTGAGTGCGTGGCTGACGGTTTCGGCCGCCGCCCTGCCCCTTCCTGAAAACGGCCCGGCGCTGCGCATTCAAGGTTCCAACACCATCGGCGCCGAACTCGGCCCAGCACTCGTTGAGGGCCTGCTGCAAGAGCAAGGCCTGCTGAAAATCCACCGCGAAACCCCGGACACCGCCAATGAATTGCGCATCGTCGGCCAGACCCACGAAGGCAAACGCGTGGTCGTTGAAGTCGCCGCCCACGGTTCCAGCACCGGTTTCACCGCGTTGAAAAATGCCAGCGCCGATCTGGCGGCGTCCTCTCGCGAGATCAAGGACAGTGAGCTGCTCAGCCTGCAAACGCTTGGCGATCTGAAAAGCCCGGCCGCCGAGCAAGTCATCGCCATCGATGGCCTGGCGATCATCCTTCATCCCGACAATCCACTGCATCAACTCGACACAGAGCAACTGGCGCGGATCTTCAGTGGTGAGGTGAAAACCTGGGAAGACCTCGGCGGACGTGGCGGCGCCATTCATTTATACGCGCGCGATGATCAGTCCGGTACCTACGACACGTTTAAGGAATTGGTCCTGAGCCGGCGTGGGAAAAGTCTGAGCAGCAACGCGAAAAGGTTTGAGTCCAGCGAGCAATTATCCGACGCCGTCAGCGCGGATCCACAAGGCATCGGCTTCATCGGTTTACCCTACGTGCGCCAGGCCAAAGCCGTGGCCATTGCCGATGGCGCGTCGCAATCGATGTTGCCGCTGAACAGCCTGATCGCCACCGAAGACTATCCACTGTCGCGGCGCTTGTTCTTCTATCTGCCGCCCGACAGCAAGAATCCGTGGGCAAAGGCATTGGTGACATTTGCGCAAAGTCGTCAGGGCCAGGCAATTGTCGCCGCCAACGGTTTCATCAGTCAGACCGTGCATGCCATGAGCGTCGCGCCGAATGCGCTGATGCCCGAGGGTTATCAATCCCTCAGCCGTCACGCCCAGCGTCTGACGGTGAATTTCCGGTTTGAAGAAGGCAGCGCGAGTCTGGATAACAAGGCGCGGCAGGATCTGGCACGGGTGTTCGACTATATAAAGCGCCATGACAAGACCGAGCGCGCGGTGACATTGGTCGGGTTTGGTGATGCCAAGGATGACCCGGCGCGGGCGGATCTGCTGTCGAAGCTGCGGGCGATGGCGGTGCGGCGGGAGTTAGTGAAAAACGGCGTGGTGTTGCGTGAGGTTCGTGGCTTTGGCGCGTTGATGCCGGTGGCGGCGAACAATGCGGATGAGGGCAGGATCAAGAATCGGCGGGTTGAGGTTTGGGTGTATTGAGTCTGATGTTGATGTGTTGCACCTGCTGACGCCATCGCTGGCAAGCCAGCTCCCACAGATTTCTCTGGTGTTCACAAAATTTGTGTTCACTGGAGATCCCTGTGGGAGCT
>NZ_AKJR01000201.1:0-7118 GCF_000282235.1 Pseudomonas sp. GM24
GACGCTCTGCGTTCGGCTCTGAAGGGGACGCGGAGCGTCCCGGGCTACATTCCCACGCAGAGCGTGGGAACGATCAGGATCACAGGGGCATTTTCTTCAATACCGGGGATCGGGTGCTGGTTAGGGTGAGCACCTTGTTCCTCGATTTGAAGCAGGTGTGCGATGAGTCTGATTGTTTCCATGGCGGCGTTTGCGCTGGCGGCGTCCATCACGCCGGGGCCGGTGAATATTGTCGCGTTGAGTTCCGGGGCGCAGTTCGGTTTTCGCGCCAGTCAGCGGCATGTTGCCGGTGCCACGTTGGGGTTTGTGTTGCTGCTGGTGCTGATGGGGCTGGGCTTGCATGAGGTGCTCAAGCTTTGGCCGTTCATGACTCGGGTGGTGCAACTGGCCGGCGTGGCGTTTCTGCTGTTCATGGCGTGGAAACTGGCCGTGGATGATGGACAGTTGAACGCCAAGGATTCCGGGCGGGCGCCATCTATGCTGTACGGCGCGGTGATGCAATGGCTCAACCCGAAAGCCTGGCTGGCCTGCGTCGCGGGCATGGGCGCGTTTGTCGCCGATGGCGAGGCGCGGCTGGTGTGGCAGTTTGCGGCGGTGTATCTGGTGATCTGTTATCTGTCGGTCGGCTGCTGGGCGTATGCCGGGACGTTTTTGCGTGGGTATCTGGGCAACGCGGCGGGGATGCGCTGGTTCAATCGGAGCATGGCGGGGTTGTTGGCGCTGAGTGCTATCTACCTGCTGCTACCGTAAACCCTGTAGGAGTGAGCCTGCTCGCGATAGCGATGTATCAGTCAATATAGATGTCGACTGATACGCCGCTATCGCGAGCAGGCTCACTCCTACAATGAATCGCGGTGTAGCCGAGAGATTATTAGTCGAACGGCTGCTGAAAGGCGCCGCCCTCAATGTGATACACCTTCGGCTCTTCGGAAAAATAATCCTCCAGCCCCAGCATGAAAACCCGATGGTCCTCACTTGCTTCAAACCCCGGCGTGTGATCCTCAAGGGATTGCCAGCGCACAATCAGATTGAACACCTCCGGTGTTTCGATTCCTGGCGCGAGCAGGTGGCCGCAATAACCCTTGGCGCGTTTGAGCAACGGCTCGACCTCGGTAAACGCATGCCGAAACGCCGCAGTTTGTTCTGTGTGAACGGGCAGTAAAGCGATCTCATAAATCATGATGTTCTCCTCGGGACTGAGTTCAGCGATTGGCGAGTTCGGGCGACGGCACGACAGCAATCGCAATTTTCCCTTGAACGCCGTTGTTGGGCGTTTCCAGTCGGGCATGGGCGAGGCCAATGTCGGCCAGCGGATAGACCGCGCCGACGTGCGGGCGCAACTGACCGTTGGCGATCAATGCGCTCAACTCATCGAGTTTGCCGCGATTCTGTCGGGTGAAAACGAAGTGATAGCTGGCGTTCTTGCCCCAGGCCTGAATCAGGTTTTGCGGCTGGGCAAGGTCTACGATCGATACCACGCGGCCCAGTTGTGCGAGGGCGTCGGGGCTGCGCGCCAGGGTGTTGCCGCCGATGGTGTCGAAGACGACATCGACGCCACGACCCTCGGTTTCGCGCAGGATCGCGGCGACATAATCTTCCTTTTCGTAATCGATCAGCACATCGGCGCCCATCTGCCTGGCGAACTCGAAATTGCCTTCACGCACAGTGGTGAAGACCTTCGCGCCGATGGCTTTGGCCAGCTGAATCGCGACATGACCAACGCCGCCCGCGCCGCCGTGGATCAGAATGCTCTCGCCGACTCTGAGCGTTGCCCGCACGACCAGCGCTTCCCACGCCGTGCCGCCAACCAGACTCAGGCTCGCCGCTTCAAGATGGCTCAGTGTGGGCGGCTTCTTGCCGACAATGTTTTCGGCCGCGACGTGGTACTCGGCATAACTGCCTGGACCGTCGAAAATCTGCGGGGTGTACCAGACTTCGTCACCCGGCATGAACGCTGTCACCCCCGGGCCGACCGCTTCGATAACGCCAGAGACGTCGTGCCCGGTGATGGCTGGCAGGGGCACCAGATCGGCATAGTCGCCACGGCGCACCTGATAATCCAGCGGATTGATGGAGGTGGCGTGCACCCGGACCAGCACTTCTCCCGCGTGTGGCACTGGTTTGGGAACTTCACAAAGTTCGAACGATTGCGCGCCGCCAAATGAAGTAAGGATCATCGCTTTCATTGCATTTCCTCGTTTCGGTAAAAAGGGATATCGGGAATTCTCGATATCTTGGGGCAAAAAATTACAGCTCGCTGCCGATGATCTCGGCCAGCGCACTGATCGCTGCTTCGTTACGTTTGTAATAAGTCCACTGCCCAATGCGCCTGACCTCGACCAGGCCTGCGCGTTGCAGCGTCGCCAGGTAATCGGACACCGTCGACTGCGACAGCCCGACGCCTTCCTGAATACTGCTGACGCAAACGCCCACCGTGTGCACGTCACCTTCATCCTGGGGAGGAAAGTGCTTCTCGGGATCCTTCAGGCCTTTGAGGATTTCCAGGCGTGTGCGGTTCGAGAGGGCTTTGAAGATTTCGAGTAGGTCCATGCTGCGAAGATATCGGAATTTACCGATATGTCAATATCTGAATGTGTTGGCAGCGATTGATCGTTCCCATGCTCCGCGTGGGAATGCCTCATCGGACGCTCTGCGTCCGGCTCTGGAAGGGACGCGGAGCGTCCCGGGCTACGTTCCCCACGCAGAGCGCGGGAACGATCAATCGGGGCAAACCATCAGCCGCGATATTGGCCGGGCGTTGCCGCCAAATGCTGCTTGAACGCTCGCTGAAAATGCGCCTGATCGGCAAACCCGGCTTCCAGCGCCACATCCGCGATCAACTGCCCGCTGCGCAAACGCTCGCGGGCGAACTGGATGCGCTGGTTGACCACAAAGGCGTGGGGCGTCATGCCGTAATGCTGTTTGAAGGCGCGGATCAGGTACGAAGGCGACAGTTGTGCCGCCGTGCAGATGTCGTCGAGGTTCAGCAGCTCGGTACAGTGTTCGCGGATGAAATCGGCCGCGCGTTCCAGCTTGAAATTGGGTTCGCGCAGCGAGGGGCCGGCGGGATTCAACCGCAGTTGCAGGTCGCTGAAAAACTCCACCGCAGCGCTTTGTTTGCGCAGTACGTCCTGCTGTTCGTCGACCAATGTTTCATAAAATCCATTCAGGTCGTTGAACAGCGCGGTGTCGTCGAGATGAGTAGTGGAGAAACGCCGAAACTCAAGATTACTGGCGAACCCCAACTGATGCTGCAAATCCGTCAGCCAGGGCGTTTCGACGTACAGCATCACATACGACCAGGGCTGATCATCGATCGGATTGCACGCATGCACATCGCCGGGATTCATCAGCACCACGGTGCCTGCCGCGACTTCGAACTGCGCCTGCTCATGCACATAGGTGCTGCGACCGGCGGTGATCGCGCCAATGGAAAAGTGCGCGTGGGAATGGCGCGCATAGCAGACCTCGCGGCCATCGGCGATGGCCCGCGCTTCAATGAACGGCAGCGCCGCGTCACGCCAGAAACGCGGGGCTTTTTCAGGGTTTTTGGCGGCAGCGTGTTTCATCGTTGTTATTCCCGGCAGGCCAGCGCGCCAGTGTATTAGCTCTGGCCGGCAAAGGCGCGTTCGAGTTCGGCAATGTCGAGTTTTTTCATCGTGAACATCGCCTGCATCGCTCGCTGCGATTTGCTGGTGTCGGCATCCAGCATCATGTGCATAAAGGCCACCGGCACGATCTGCCATGACACCCCAAATTTGTCCTTGAGCCAGCCGCATTGCTGGGCTTCGACCGGGCCACCCTCGGACAGGTTACCCCAGAAATGGTCGACTTCTTCCTGATTCTGGCAGTTGACCTGAAACGAGATCGCCTCGCTGAATTTGAACATCGGCCCACCGTTGAGGCCGCTGAAGGTCTGGCCATCGAGTTCGAAACTGACGGTCATCACCGCACCTTCCGGCTTGCCGTGAAATTCCTGACCGACCTTGCTGTAGTGGGTCAGGCCGGTGATTTTCGAATGATCGAAGATCGAGCAATAGAACTTCGCAGCGGCTTCGGCCTGATCGTCGAACCACAGGCAGGGCGTGAGTTTCTGAAAGCGTTGCATGGCAGTCATCCTCGGCAGGTTAGACACGCTGGATTAACAGCGTAGTCAGTCCTTGGTCGATTGCCGGTGCCGTAGATCGACAAGTTAGCGGGCGTCAGATCGTAGTCATAACGACTAGAGATTGAGTCAAATTGACCGGCATCTACGGCGCTTATCTCTACAACGACCAGATGCCGATTGCGCTGCTGGTGGCGATGCACGCCCTGACCATCCTCGGCCCAACCCTGATCAAGATCGGCTACGTCATGCGCCTGCTGGCGCAGCACCGCATCCGTGGTCCCGAAACCACTGTGGGAGCTTGCCTGCAAGCGATTGCGGTCTGATATTCAACATTGATGTCGCCTGAAATACCGTCATCGCGAGCAGGCTCACTCCCACAGGTTTGTATGGTGGTCGCAAATTCCTGGCACACCCAAAACCACTGTGGGAGCTGGCTTGCCAGCGATTGCGGTCTGATATTCAACATTGATGTCGCCTGAAATACCGTCATCGCGAGCAGGCTCACTCCCACCGGTTTGTATGGTGGTCACAAATTCCTGGCACACCCAAACCACTGTGGGAGCTGGCTTGCCAGCGATGAGGCCAGCACCTTCAACATCAATGTTGACTGACCCGACGCCATCGCTGGTAAGCCAGCTCCCACAATGATTGATGGTGTTTCTGAAATCTCAGCGGCGCTCGGCAACCATCAGCAACGACTGCGGCACTGGACTTTGCGGATGCTGTGGCTCCTGCAAACCGGCCAATTGGAACCCGGCCATGTCCAGCGCATTCAGCCAACTCGACAACGTGCGGAAATACCACGGCATCGGCTGCCACTGACCTTTGAATCCCGCGAACGATTCTTCGCGCCAGCCATCCTGATAATCGCCTGCCGCGACAGACCATGGATGCAGTGTCTGAATGACCACAACACCTGTGGGAACAAGCAAGGCATTCATCGCGGCAAGCAGCGGAATTATGTCTTGATGCAGTAGCGAGAAATTCGCGCACACCAGGTTGTAGTCACGACCGATATCGACCTTGCCATCGACCAGCGCTTCGTAACTCGCAACATGCACCCGCGCCGCCCCCGCCAGACGCGCCGCCTCGATCAGCCGCGCATCGCCATCCACACCGACAGCTTCAATCCCGCGATCCGCCAGCGCCCGCAACAACCAGCCTTCGCCGCAACCCAGATCAAGTACGCGCTGCGGTTGGCGGCCCATGATCGCCAGCACAATCGCCTGATCGGTAACCTGCTGACGGCTTTCAATGGCGCCGCTGCGGATCGCTTCGATCCAGGCATCAGCGTTGGCATGCCAGCTCTGCAAAAGGCTGGATTCGGGGGAGGGCATGGCGGTGTCCCGACTTTTGAAAACCACAGTATGGACGCTGAACGCGGGCAAGGGCTTGTAGATCAGCGCATTCACCACAACCCCGAACGCCGATTTTCTTTAAGACATCGATATCAGGTCCATTTTCAGGTCATTTTTTCGAAGCCGCCAAAACCTCCTTGAGCGCTGCATTCGCACGTTCGGCAGTCTGCGCATCCTCGTGTTTTTTCAACTGCTCAGTGACCTCGCCCAACTGTGCCGCGCTGAGCCCGACGCGCAAGCTTGCCGCCATATGCGCGCGCAGTTGCGGTTCCACGCCCGGCGTCGCTGCCAGCGCTCCGACAGTGGCCAGTTCACGGCTTTGCCAGTCGAGGTTGTCGCGCTCGAATATGTCGCCGAACAGGTGGGTTTGCAAAAACTGGTTAATCACTGGGGCGAACTCGAACACCGGGCCTTTGACCGGAGCGCCCGAGATTTTCGTTTGATTCGCGGTGCCGGCGGCCAGCAGTTCATCCCCGACTGGAATCGCCTGGCTCGGCTCACGCCCTGGCGCATCTTCGATGCCGCGTTGTTGGCGCGCCTGCACCACGGTCATGAGCTCATTCAAGGCATTGAGGCTGCGCGGGAAGCCCACATAGGCGTAGAGCTGCACGAGAATTTCCCGGGTTTCGCTGATCGTCAGGCCAGCGTCCAGTCCTTGGTTGAGGGCCGCGTTGAGGTTGGGCATGTCGCTGGTCGCCATGAACGCAGCAAAGGCTCCGTCCACTGCGATTCTGCGATTCTCTGGGTATCCGTGGTCGGGCCATAACCACGGCTCAGGCCCATGCAGCCAAAGCCGAGGGCGGATACTTCGAGTGAACGGATGCCGAGTGTGTACTTGTGCATGTCGATCTCCCATTGGGCGTGGGGAGAAGACTAAGCGAGGTGACTGGTGAGGACTAGACGGGTAAATCGGGATGGCTTGATGAGTTCTGCTCATCAATCTGCGGGAGGCGGCAAAGCGAAAGTGAGGGTGTGACCCCTCACTCAGTCCGTCTGTTGACTACTGCGGGATGCGCAGCTTATCCAGCAGTCGATTGACCAACAGTTCGTTGAGCATGATCACCTGTTGCAGCGCCAGCAACGGTTTGCGCTCCGGGCCGCCGATTGAGTTGGCGATGTTGCCGGCCATGGCGTGGGCGTAGGAAAGCGACTCACAGGCTTCGACCAACAGGGTTTCTTCATCCAGAGTGGGGTCGACCAGATAGACCGGGCGAAATGGAGGCGAGCTTGGTGGAGCACCCAGTGCTTCGGGTCGCAGGTAGTAGTCGAGGGCGCGGTCGGTGGCTTCTTTGACCTTTTGCGGGTCAAGCGCGGGGTCGTGAGGGATTGGATCGGTGGGCGGTGGATTTGGCGTGATCTTGAACATAGATAAAGCTCCAATTTGAAAAAATGGGAGCCATCACCCTCGCTACCAAACGGCGGGTGGCGGCCATGCGCGGGTTGGTAGACCGGTCAAATTGGGTAACCCGGCGCTCACGGATGAGCCCCACGCATGCCCACCATTCAAAGCCATACCTCAAAAAAAGGAGACAGCATCGACGGTGTCGCAACAACGACAATTTAAAGCGGGCTACCAAACCCGATCACTGTTTTGCAGTGACAGGCAAACGATATAGCCCGGCCCATAGCCGTGTAAGCCGGCGGATTCTGGC
>NZ_AKJR01000202.1:0-20416 GCF_000282235.1 Pseudomonas sp. GM24
CTCCTACAGGGTTCTTCATTCGACACACAATCGCGATCAAACCACAGATCCCCTGTAGGAGTGAGCCTGCTCGCGATAGCTCTCGCAAGAACACTGATGTAATCCAGCGCACACAAAAAAGGGCGAACCTGTGAAGGTTCGCCCTTTTTGCATTTCACCCACTCAAATCACAGCTTGGCCTGCAACAGCGCCTCAAGCTTCTCCTGGTCGCGAGCAAACTGACGAATGCCCTCTGCCAGTTTCTCGGTGGCCATCGCGTCTTCGTTGGACAACCAGCGGAACTGCGCTTCATTGAGGCTCAGACGGGCTTCACCGGCGTTGCCTGGGGCCAGTTTGCGCTCCAGCTTGCCGGTATCGGCCGCCAGCTTGTCGATCAGGTCCGGGCTGATGGTCAGGCGGTCGCAGCCGGCCAGTTGCTCGATCTGATTGAGGTTACGGAAGCTCGCGCCCATGACCACAGTTTTGTAGTCATTGGACTTGTAGTAATTGTAGATGCGGGTAACCGACTGCACGCCCGGATCATCGGCGCCGGTGTAGTCGTTGCCATTGGCCTTCTTGTACCAGTCGTAGATGCGGCCCACGAATGGCGAAATCAGGAACACACCCGCGTCGGCGCACGCGGCAGCCTGTGCGAAGGAGAACAGCAGGGTCAGGTTGGTCTGAATGCCTTCCTTTTCCAATACTTCGGCGGCGCGGATGCCTTCCCAGGTCGAGGCGATCTTGATCAGTACGCGATCACGACCGATACCGGCCTTGTCGTACAGCTCGATCAAGCGATGTGCGCGTTTCAGCACGGCATCCTTGTCGAACGACAGGCGCGCATCCACTTCGGTGGAAATACGGCCCGGGATCACTTTGAGAATTTCCTGACCCACCGCGACGCCGAAACGGTCACTGGCCAGGCCGACATCGCCCTTGCAGTCGCTGACGCAGGCGTTCAGCAGCTCGGCGTAGGCCGGAATGGCCGCCGCTTTGAGCAGCAGGGAAGGGTTGGTGGTGGCGTCGACCGGTTTGACTCGGGCGATCGCTTCGAAGTCGCCGGTGTCGGCAACCACGGTGGTGAATTGTTTGAGTTGTTCCAGCTTGGAAGTCATGGGCGTGCTCTGTCCTATGGGTCTGATGACATTACCCGAGCGCTGACGGCCACTCAAGGGTAGGTGCGTGTATCGATGGCCCCTGCGGCAACAACCTGAAAACAATTGTTTGAAAGGCGGGGCGCGGTATCGATGAATACGATGCCAAAACGGCCAACAGGTTCAAAGCAACCGACCTGCGTACAGATCGGTTGCTCAGGAACTACCCGGCGTTCAACAGGGCTTCGACCGACATGCGCGCCGGTTTCGGCTGGCCGTCAGAAGTCAGCAGGCCGAAGTTCTTCTCGCGATCGTTACTGCCGGAATCGCTGTTCTTCCATTCGTAGATGGAGGTCAGCGGGATATTGAGTTTTTTAACATCGCCAATAAACGCGTTGATCTTGCTCGCTTGTCCTTCAGGCCCGCCATTGGAGGTGAGCGCCGAAATCCCCCATTCACTGATGATCCCCGGCAGATGGAAGTTTTGCTGAATGAAGTTTTGCGCGTTGCTGATCTGCGTGGCGGTCATGCCGTAGGGGTGATAGGACACCGCGCTCAGGCATTTGGGATATTCGCTGACGATGCGGTTCAGCGCCACGGTTGAAGCCGAGCCGGCGCTAGGTGGGCGGGCGAAGCCGTAGCCGATCACCGGTGTCGATGGCGGTTGCGCCTGCAACGCCTTGCACACGCCGCTCATGTACGGCACAAACGTCGTGTCGAACTTGCCTGTCGGCCAGTAGGTTTCCAGATCGGGTTCATTCCATAGCTCGATCGCCACCAGTTGCTTGCCGTACGACTGTTGCAGCCCTGTCACGGCGTTGCCGAAGCCTTCACCGGCGGAGGTCAGCTCTGCGCTCGATGTGGCCGGCAACGGCTTGATCGCGCGGACCGTCAGTAACACCGGCAGGCTCGCCGATTGCGCCACCGCAAAGGCGTCGCTGACCTGTTTCTGATAAGCCTTGGCCGTCAGGCTGTCGCTCCACACACCGAAGCGGACAAACCCGAAGCCAGCCGATTTGATCTGCGCGGCGTCGGCGGCCGTGAAGTTCTGGATCTTTACTTGTACGCCGATGTTCTTGGCCGGAAGGTTGGGAAACAGCTCGCTGGCGTGAAGCTGGGTCGTAGCCCCCGCCATCATTAACGCCAAAGCGCCGAGTTCTTTGAGAGGTGTTGATTTCATGTCTGTTCTCCCGAAGAGAAGTGACAACTGCGAATAAATGATCTCGTTTCACAATTTTCGAGTGAGGTAATGGCACTTAGTGCACGAATGTTATTTTTTGTCGGAAAACAATCACTCGAAAATCACAGTTATTTTTAGTCCGCTAATTGTGGTTGGGGGGCTTTTAAACGCTGTGGTACTTAATACTTCGGTACTAACAGGGCGAATCTATTTCTGAGTGCAGGAAGATCTTGAGGGTTCATTCAATTGCTCTCGAGATGTTGGCCGTTTGACATTACACAGGAAAGTAAAACCTTGTTCAGAAAGATCCTTGTCGTTTGCGTGGGCAATATATGCCGTAGTCCGACGGCAGAACTGATGCTGCGTAACGCGCTGGCCCCTTCAGCGATCACCGTCTCCTCCGCAGGCCTGTCGGCGCGGGTTGGCGAAGGTGTCGAAGCTTCCGCCCGGCAAGTGCTGGAAGATCATGGGCATAGCGCCGAAGGCTTCAGGGCACGGCAACTGACCGCCGACATCGTCAATGAATCAGACCTGATTCTGGTCATGGAAAAACAGCATGTTAATCAAGTACTGAAGATTGCCTCTCACGCCAGAGGCAAAGTGTTTCTGCTCGGCAAGTGGCAGAGCGAGCGCGAAATACAAGACCCGTATCGTCAAGGCAAGGCCGCTTTTATTCATGCCCATGCATTGATTGAAGATGCTGTTAGCTCATGGGCGCAACGCCTCGCGCGTTGATAAATATTCTTCAGATCAATGAATGGTAAGAACAGACTTATGCAGTTACCGTCCGTCATCGGCACCCGCGACAATGATCAAGACAGTATTGATCTTCTCGGCATATTCGGCAGTTTGATCGACCAGAAATGGTTGATCGGCGCGCTCACCGGCGCCTTTATGGTCACCGGTGTGGCCTATGCAGTGTTGGCCACGCCCGTGTACCTGGCGAATGCGCTGGTGCAGGTCGAGCCGAAAAAGAACGACATGCTCGGGTTTTCCGACCTCAATAGCATGCTCGGCGGGCAATCACCGTCGGTGACCGAAATCGGCATCATCAAATCCCGCGCGGTGATCGGCAAAACCGTCGACGACTTGCGCCTGGATATCGATGTCACCCCCAACACCTTCCCGATGATTGGCGGCTTTCTCGCCCGGCGTTATCGCGGCGAGACTGAGACCAGCGTCGCTGCGCCGCGTTTCGGTTTGACCAGCTACGCCTGGGGTGGTGAACGCCTGGAGTTTGCCCGGCTCAATCTGCCGAAAGAACTGCTGGGCAAGAAACTCACCCTGATTGCTGGCGAACAAAAGCGCTTCCAGTTGCTCGATGACAACGACAACCTGCTGGTAGAAGGCACGGCGGGCGAAGCCTTCGCGCAGGATGGCGTAGAAGGGCAGATCACGCAGTTGTTGGCGAATCCCGGTACGCGTTTCGAGGTGGTGCGCAACCCGCGAATCGTGACCATTCAAGGCTATCAGGACGCGCTGGACATCTCCGAGCAGGGCAAGGAATCGGGGATTATCAAACTGGCGCTGGCCAGCAGCGACGCCGCTGAAGCGGTGAAGATCCTCAACAAGATTGCTGCGCTGTACGTCGATCAGAACGTGCGCCGCACCTCGGCGGAAGCGGCGCAAAGTCTGGCTTTCCTGCAAAGCCAGTTGCCGCAGGTCAAGCGTGATCTGGCCAAGGCCAGCGATGCGTTGAACGCCTACCAGACCCACGGCAAGACCGTGAACATCTCGCTGGAAACCCAATCGGTGCTCGGTCAGTCGGTAGCGCTGGAAACGCGGATCTCCGAGCTGAAAATGCAGCAGGCGGAGATGGATCGCAAGTTCACCAAACAGCACCCGGCCTATCGCGCGTTGATGAGCCAGATTGGCGAACTGACCCAGCAACAGAAATCGCTGGAAGGCAAGGTCGGCGATCTGCCCGCGACACAGCAGGAATTGCTCAACCTGACCCGCGATGTCGAAGTGGCCTCGCAGATCTACACGCAGTTGCTGAACAAATCCCAAGAGCTGGACATCGTCCGTGCCGGCGCGGTGGGTAACGTGCGGCTGGTCGACGCGGCGGATGTCGACCTGACCAGTCCGGTCAAACCGAAAAAAGCTCTGATCGTTATCATCGCCACCTTCCTCGGTGCCTTCGTTGGTGTGGCGCTGGTGCTGCTGCGTAAATCCCTGAGCCGTGGTCTGGAAGGCCCTGAGGCCATCGAGCAACTCGGTTTGCCGGTGTACGCGTCGATTCCGTACAGCGCCTTGCAGGATGAAGAAGACAACAAAAAAGGCCGCGCCCGCGACGGTGTCGACAAACCGGCGTACCTGCTGGCCCTGCGTAACCCGACGGATCTGTCGATCGAATCGATTCGCAGCCTGCGCACCTGCCTGCACTTCGCCGGGCTCGATTCGACCAACAACCGCATCATGATTTCCGGGCCGAGCCCGCAGGTCGGCAAGACCTTCGTCTCGTCCAACCTCGCCGCCGTCATGGCCCTGAGCGGCCAGCGCGTGGTGCTGATCGATGCCGACATGCGCAAAGGACACCTGCACAAAACCCTCAACACGCCGATCACCAACGGCTTGTCCGACCTGCTGGTCAAGCGCTGCAGTATCGATCAGGCGATCAACAAAATCGAAGTCGACAACCTGCACTTCATCAGTCGTGGTCAGGTGCCACCGAATCCTTCCGAACTGTTGATGCACGCCAACTTCCGCGAGCTGCTGGCGGAACTGAGCGAGCGCTACGACCTGGTGATCATCGATACGCCGCCGCTGCTGGCGGTGACCGATGCGGCCATCGTTGGCCGTGAAGCCGGGATCAGCCTGATCGTCACGCGCTTCGGGGTGAACCCGGCCAAAGAGATCGAACTGACCATTCGCCGCTTCGCGCAGAACGGCATCGAGCTCAAAGGCGCGGTGTTCAACGGCGTCGAGAAGCGCGCCGCCAGCTACTACGGCAACGGCGGCTACGGCTATTACAACTACGAATACGCGTCCGACAAATCCTGACTGTCAGCGACTGTTTTTTCCTGTTTGAAGTGGGTGATTTGTGAAAAAAATACTGCACGTGGCAGAGACGATCAAAGGTGGCGTCGCGACCGTTATCCGCACGATTTCGGCTTCGCCGGAAGGCGACGCGGCGAACTACGAGCTGGTGTATCTGGTCCCGGAGGATCAGGCCAAAGAGTTGCACGGCATCGGTGCGCAACAGATCCGCACCTTCCCGCGCACCGGGCGCAATGTACCGTCGTTGCTGCGTTTCGCCTGGCGCCTGACCCAGGTCATGCTCAAGGAAAAACCCGACGTGGTGCATTTGCACAGCACCTTTTCCGGGGTGATCGGTCGTTGCGTGTGTGTGCTGCTGCGACCGTGGCGCAAGCCGAAAATCGTCTACTGCCCGCACGCGTTTTCGTTCCTGATGGAAAGCTCGCCGACCAAGCAGAAAGTCTATGCGTGGATCGAGCGAGTACTGCAGAAAGTCACCGACGTGATCATTTGCGTCAGTCAGTACGAACTCGACAAAGCCGCACGCTTCGGCATCGAGCGCAAGCGCATGACGCTGATCTACAACGGCATTCACCGCAAGGATGACGCGCCGAAAGCGGCGAGTCCCGAGCCGATTCATCTGCTCTTTGTCGGTCGTCTCGATTACCAGAAAGGCTTCGACGTGTTGCTCAAGGCCTTCGCCAATGTGCAGCGCAAAGACTTGAAGCTGACCGTGGTCGGCAGCGCGGTGAACGAGGACGCGGTGGAGTGCCCGCCGATGGACTCTGTTGAATACCTGCCATGGGTCACGCCGAGCGAAGTGCAGGCGCTGTATCAGCAAGCCGATGCGCTGATTGTGCCGAGTCGCTGGGAAGGTTTCGCCATGGTGCCGCTGGAAGGCATGGCCATGGGCTTGCCGGTGATCGCCAGCAACTGCACGTCGCTGCCTGAACTGGTCACCAATGAAGTCTCCGGTTATGTCTTCCCGTCCGGTGATCACCAGGCGCTGGCCGATGTCCTGACGATCATCCAGAAGCCGCGCCTGCTCGACCTCGGCAACCAAGGTCGGAGCATCGTCCGCGAGCGTTTCAGTGCCGCGTTGATGATTCGCCAGACCTACGACCTGTATCGCGCTCCCACTTTTTAAGTAGAACTCAAGCATATGAACGTAACGATTTTGCATGGCTACAGTGCGTCCAACTCCGGTGACGGTCTGCTCGTCGATCTGGCCATCGCGCTGGTGCAGCGCAACTTTGGTGAAGACACCGCGATCAGTGTCGTGGCCTCCGATCCGGACTCTTTCAGCTACTTGCCGCACCCGCGTTTCGACGCGCCGGTGATGGCGGCCAAAGGTTTGGGCCGGGTCAAGCAAGCGGTGTTCCTTAATCAGTCCTACGCCGGGCTGGCGGATCTGTTGAAGAAAACCGACCTGATCGTCGGTGTCGGCGGCGGCTACATGCGCTCGAAAAGTGCTTTCGAACACATCAAGCTGAAACTCGGCCACGCCAAACAACTGGAAACCGCGATCCTCAGCAAAGTGCCGTCGGTGTACCTGCCGCAAAGCATTGGCCCGTTCCACGGTGAGAGCAGCAAGATCGTCGAGCACTACGCCAGTGCTGATGCGGTGTTCGTCCGCGACAATCGCTCTTCGGCGATTTTCGATGCCTGCGCCAACGTCTACCGCGCGCCGGATCTGGCCGTGCAGTCGTTGGCGAGCAAAATCCTCCAGCAAGCAAAATTCACCCGCTGCGCGTCTTCGCCAGCCACCGTGTGCGTGGTACTGCGCAAGCCGCCGGAGTGGAGCAAGGAAAAGAAAGTCGCTTACGTGGCCAATCTGAAGTTGCTGCTGCAGCGTTTGAAGAACAAAAGCAAAGTGGTTTGCGCCGTACAGAGCGCGGTACGCGGTAACGATGACGGCGCGTTCTATCGCGAGCTGGGCATCAGCGAAGATTTGCTGTCGTTGAAGGCGACGATTGCCAAATATCAGCCGGATCTGGTGATTTCCGTGCGCTTGCACGGCGCCATCGAATCGCTGCTCTCCGGCGTGCCGGCGTACCACATCAGCTATGAACGCAAAGGCTTTGGCGCCTATCAGGACATGGGTGTCGAGGATTGGGTGATCAACGGCGGCGACATCAATGTCGACACCATCATCGACACGGTTTACGCGCCGAATGCGCTGTCGAATTTCGGCAAACGCCTGACCGACACCTGCCGTGAAATCGAAGCGAAAACCGTGGCCATGGACGACATCATCAAGGGTGTCGTTCGATGATATTTCGGCTGCTGCTTCGCGGCGGAGCGTTAGGCGCGAAGTTTTTGCTGGTGTTGGCGATCACCCATTACCTCGGTTATGAGGCGCTGGGCTTTTACGGTGTGGTGGTCGCGGCGTCGCTGATTGCGTCGAAGTTCTACAGCGTCGGTTTCAGTTCCGAGATCAATCGCTTGATCAGCGTCGGCGGCAGTTCGCGCCGCGTGGTCGACAAAGTCCTGCTGCTGTATCTGGCAGTGGGGCTGGTGCTGTCAGTGGTAACGGTGTTGATTTATTCGCTGTTCCAGACAGTCGAAGCGACCGCCACGCTGATTCTCTGCGTGACCTTGGTGTTGCTCACTGAGCACCTGTCGTTCGAGATCAACTCGTTCGTGTTTTCCGCGCAGAAAGCCACGGCCGGCGCGCTGCTGTTTTTCATCAAGACCGGCCTGTGGGCGGTGTTGGCGGTAGGCGGGATGATGCTCGGTTGGGTCTCGGGAATCGCCAGCGTGTTGTGGCTGTGGGTCGCCGCCAACGTGCTGGTGATCATCGCCGGATACTTGATCGTGGTGAACGTTCATCACGGCCGAGAAGCCGGGACACTGGCCACCGCCACCGTGTGGAAAGCGGGACTACCGTTTTACCTCGGCACCGGGTTGATCGCCTTGAGTCAGTACGCCGAGCGGTTTCTGATCGCCGACCTCGAACCGTACGCCAGACTGGGTCAATACGTGTACGCGTGGTCGGCGGCGAACACCTTGCAGGCATTGTCTTACGCGGTGGTGGCGGTGGTCGGGATTCCGCTGTTGGCCAAGCGTTTTCAGGCGGATCAACAGCCGTTCACGGTCAAGCAACTGTTCATCAACAAGTGGGTCATGCGCTCGCTGGTGGTGTCGGCGGCGGTGGCGGTGGCGATCTATGTGTTTTTCAACGTGGTTCTCGATTACGTCGCTACCAGCGTGCCGCGCCCGGATAACGGCATTCTTGGCGTGCTGATTTTTTCCTTCGCCTTACGGGCGATTGGCGACATTGTCTGGGGCGGTTTGATTGCCTCGAAAAACAGTCGGGTGTCGCTGGCCAGTGCGGCGATTTGCCTGCTGGTGTCAGTGCCGGTCAGCTATCTGCTGATCAAGCATTATTCGATTTACGGCGCGGCGTGGGGCAATGTCTTCGCGATCATCGTGCAGCTTGTGGTGATTGCTGTGCTGACCCGTGCGACCCAGGCGAAAAAGGCCGCATTGTCATGGGCCTGAAGCTGCCGTGCATCGAGTTTCGTGGCAAGCGACTCGATTCGTATGTGTCGTTCCTGATCCTCTTCACCGGGCTGTTTCTGTCAGTGGCCATGCCGCTGCTGATCCCGCGTGATCCGGGTCCGGATGCGATGACCTTGTGGTCGTCCTACGCGCGTGCCGACAACTGCAACTTCTGGAACCCGTTCTCGCCGGATCGCTCGTCCTACGAGTGTTCGGCGTTCCTGCTGCGGCCCACCGGGATCAACCTGACCAATGCCTGGGCCTACGGCATGTTCTGTAATTTTTTCCTCACGGCGATTCCGGTGGTGGTGTTTCGGCGCATGCCGTTGGCGATCTTCGGCACCCTGTGTCTGTGGGGGATTGTGCGCTCGTTTTTCCTGGAGAACCTGACCAAGGAAATCATTGTGTCGGTGGCGGTGTTGAGCATTCTGCTCAGCTCGCTGACGCGCAAATACCGCGGCGGGTTTTTTCTCTCGGCAGTGATCTACGGCGTGCTGATCCGGCCTTACTGGATTCTGTTTTCGCTGTCGTGGGTCGGCGTCTGCGTGATGAAAAAGTACGTGTCGCGCACGACCTTCTTCCTGATGTTGTTCCTGTTCTACCTCGCTGTGGCGATGTCGATCCAGATCGCCCTGGGCTTTCCGGTGTCATCGATTCGCGCCAGTAACAACGAGTTGCGCACAGCGGGCGAGGAGGGCTCGAAATCGTTGATCGTGTCGTGGCTCAGCGGCAGCGACTTCGTTTCGCAGGCGCTGGACTCGATGATCATCTTCTTCCGACTGTCGTTTCCGGTGGAGCTGATTCTGCTCTCGGGGCCGGGGCAGGTGATCTTCGTGGCGCTGATGATCATGACCGCGTTGCTGCTGTTCAAAGTCATCACCTCGACTGATTACAAAGGCGCGCCGATCCAGACCAAACCCAAGGAACTGATCGCGATCCCGCTGGCGTTTCTGCTGGTGCAAGGCCTGTTCGAGCCGGACTTCGGCTCCTTCGCCCGGCACTTCTCGATGGTGGTGCCGGTGTTGTTCGTGGGCCTTGGCTTGATGCTGCGGGCGAACAAACCGGTGCAGGTTGAATCACGAATTCTGAATTGAGGCAGGTGCTTTATGTCGAGCAAGAAAAAGTCCCTGGAGATTGAAACCCTGCGCGGGCTGGCGTGCCTGTTGCTGGTGCTCTATCACGTCATCGGACCGCTGGGCGGCGGGCTGAAGATCGATATCGGCTCGCCGTTCCGGGTGATCGCCGATTCGATGGTGTACGTGCGTATGCCGCTGTTCACGTTTATTTCCGGGTACATCTATTCGATCTACAAAATTCGCGGCAATGACTTTTCCGCGTTCTTCAGCGGCAAGGTGCGCCGCTTGATCGTGCCGCTGTTTTGTGTCGGTGTGCCGTTCTCGGTGTTGCAGGCGGTGGGGCCGGGGGTGAACAAGGATGTCGGGGTGATCGACGCGTTGTTGTCGTTCTGGGTGCCGATCAACCACTTCTGGTTCCTGCAGGCGGTGTTCATCATTTTCATGTTCGTCGGGCTGCTGGAGTGGCGCGGGATGTTGCGTTCGGCGACGCGCTTGTATGGGCTGTTTGCGTTTGCGGCGCTGTTGTTTCTGCTGCCGCCGTTCAAGTTCGATGCGTTCGGAATTAACGGCGCGATTTATCTGCTGCCGTTTTTTGTCGCGGGGATGATTGGCCAGGAGAATGTCGACGCGCTGAAACAGCGCTTCAAGGTGATCGGGCCGCTGGTGTTTGTACTGATCTCGTTGACGCTGTTGTATGTGGCGGCGATTGATCGCGAGTTGATTGTTGATCGTCGCAGTTTGATCGGTCTGACTGTCGGCTGTGTGTCGTGCATCGCGTTGTTGTCGAGTGATATGCGCTCGAAGGCGCTGACCTGGCTCGGTGGTTATTCCTACGCGATCTTCCTGTTTCATGTGCTGTTCGCGGCGACGTCGCGGTTTGTGCTGGGGCGGTTGGGGGTGAAGGATGAGAGCTTGCTGGTGCTGGGTGGTTTGAGTTGTGGCTTGCTCGGGCCGGTGGTGTTGTCGATGGTTTTCAGCCGGTTCAATTTCACTTCGGTGTTGTTTCTTGGCGAGCGCGCGGCGAAGAAGAAACCCTTGGTGCCTGCCACCCCGGTGGTGCAGACCCAATCATCCCTGTAAGTCACACCATCCCTGTGGGAGCTGGCTTGCCAGCGATAGGGTCGGGTCAGATACAAATTTGTTGCCTGACCCACCGCTATCGCTGGCAAGCCAGCTCCCACAGGATTTCTCGGTGTACACAGATTTAGCGGGTGACCGCGATAAATGTAGGCCTTCGCCTGCTCGCGATAGCGTTGTGTCAGTCAATGCATTTGTATTGGATGGACCGCAATCGCGAGCAGGCTCACTCCTACAGTTGATCTCTGTACACCCAAGCATCCAGTGGGCCATTTCAGACTGAAGGAAAATTTTGCATGGTGGCAGTAGATGATGCGCAACACGTCGCAGAGTCGGTGGTTCAGGTGGGCGATGCCCGCGAGCGATTCGCGCAGTGGCGTGAAGGCAAGGCCGGCAAGGTGTTGTCAGTCTCGGTAATCGGTGACAGCTACACTGCCGGGCAGGATTTCTACCTGAACAAACTGGTGCAACGCGTGGCCGGGGAGGTCGGTTTTGCCGGGCCCGGTTACGTCGGTTTCAACCACGGTGCCGCGCTGGGCGGCACGCATTTCAAATACACCCGCAGCAGTGACAAGTACTTTGGCGGCGACTGGAAGGTTTCAGACCTGGGCCAGGCGAGCCCGGACAGTCGCACGGTAACAGGCCGGCCCGGCGCTTGGCTGCAAGTGGATGCCAACCCGACGCCGCGCATCGATACGGCGGTTACTCAGGCGAAATTGCTTTACCTGGGCACTGGCGAATCCTCCGAGATCCGTTACCGCTGGTCACCTTCAGAAGATTGGCAGCCCATGACGCTGACAGGCGCGGGGGTTCAGGAAGTGCCATTGGCAGGCCTGTCTGCAGCGAAAGACTGGTCCTTCAAACTGGAAGTGGTGAAGGGCGCACCGACGTTGTTCGGCCTGTGGATGAGCAACGATCAGAACGGCGTGCGGGTCTCGAAACTGGCGGCCTCCGGCGCGGCTTCTGCGGACTTCTATCACAAGGATCCGCAATGGCAGGTGCAGTGGAAAGCTGCCGTGTCGAAGATCCCCGCTGATGTTTACCTGATCATGCTCGGTGGCAACGATCAGGGCTTCGGCGTTAAACCCGCGCAGTACTTGCAGAATGTTCAGGGGCTGGTGGGCATGCTGCGTGAGATTCAACCGCAGGCGAGCATCAACCTGATCATGCGTCAGGACACCACGCGCTCCAGTGCTTACCCGATGTCAGCGTATGCGCAGGTGCTTGAGCCGTGGGCGCGGGAGCAGCATCTGGGGTACGCCAACCTGCAATGCGCGTTCGGGCCGGACGTCAAACGCTACGCGGCGGCGATGATTGGCCCGGACAAGATTCATCCGGTACCGGCCACAGGCGGGAAAGTGATTGCCGATTACTTTTATGGCTGGATCATGGGCGCCAAGGATCGTTGCGACGCCGCCCCGAAATAACACGCAAACCTCAGAGCGGTGATCGTTCCCACGCTCCGCGTGGGAATGCCGCCCGGGACGCTCCGCGTCCCCTCGCTGTGTGACGCAGAGCGTCACTGGATGCATTCCCACGCAGAGCGTGGGAACGATCAGGTGAGAGGAGTTATTCTAAGGCGTCGACCTGCTCGAGCAACTCCGCAATCTTCTGTGGCATCAACCGTGTATCACAACGGGTTTCCACGTTGATGATGATCGCCGGGTCGTTACAGCAAATCCGCACGCGAAAGCGCCAGTCGCTGAAGATCACCTTCAGCCCATCACGGTCATCCATCTCCAGCGCCTGCTCGCCGTACAGCTTTTTCAAATGCGCGAGCAGCGGATAGGGATCGCGCATCGGCCGGCGGATATCCCCGGACGCGGGAAACACGCCAATCCGCTCCACCAGCAGAATCGTGCCCAGCCAGGACTCGTTGGCGCTGGGCAACGGCTGATGGCGTGACAGCCAGCTCATCACCCCGAGGTTACCCACCTCGCGTTCAATCTCTACGGAATGTTGTGCAATGTTCATGGTGGCCTCGTTGAGTGATGGGAGCCGTCTCAGCGGCCCTTGAGATAGACGTTTTCGTAGCAGAAATTGGTCGCCTGCAAGTAGCCCTCGGCGTCACCGCAGTCAAAGCGCAGGCCTTTGAACTTGTAGGCCAGCACGCAGCCGTTCTGCGCTTGCTTCATCAGCGCGTCGGTGATCTGGATTTCGCCGCCCTTGCCCGGTTGGGTGTCGGCGATCAGGTCGAAAATGTCCGGTGTGAGGATGTAGCGGCCGATGATCGCCAGGTTCGACGGCGCGTCTTGCGGGGCCGGTTTTTCCACCATGTTGTTGACCCGGTAGATGCCGTCGGACATCAGCTCGCCGGCGATCACCCCGTACTTGTGGGTCTGGTCGGCCGGGACTTCCTGGATGGCGACGATCGAGCAGCGGAACTTCTTGTACAGCTCAATCATCTGCGTGAGTACGCCGTCACCTTCGAGGTTAAGGCACAGGTCATCGGCCAGCACCACGGCGAAGGGTTCGTCGCCGATCAGCGGACGACCGCTGAGAATCGCGTGGCCCAGGCCCTTCATTTCCACCTGACGGGTGTAGGAGAAGGTGCAGGTGTCGATCAGCTCACGGGTGCCGGCGAGGAACTTCTCTTTCTCGGTGCCGCGGATCTGGTGTTCGAGTTCGTAGCTGATGTCGAAATGGTCTTCCAGCGCACGCTTGCCGCGACCGGTGACGATGGCCATGTGTTGCAGGCCGGCGTCCCGTGCTTCTTCAACGGCGTATTCGATCAACGGCTTGTTGACGATTGGCAGCATCTCTTTAGGCATGGCTTTGGTGGCCGGCAAGAAACGCGTGCCGTAGCCGGCAGCGGGGAACAAACATTTACGAATCATAAAAGTATCCTGGACAGTCATGGAACACAGGCGACAGATGCGCGCACTAATAAAGGGCGTACAAGTTTCAATGTTGGATTGAAGGCTTACTTTAATACCTGAGTCAGGTTATTAATGGCAAATGCTCGTGACGGTAAAACACGACAATGTTATGAGATGTCGGTAAGTGCCTTATTAGTTATTTTTAGTCGGTATCTGTTGATAGTGATGAGTGCACAGGGAGTGCTAATAAGTAGCGGGCAATACAGTGTGACCTGCAAAAATATTTATTGCCAGTCATTGAACTAGTTTTGTTTTCGGTTGTTGTCGCCTTGTTTGTGTGGATTGTGACACATCTTCAATGAATCAGGCTTGACACGCTACTTGTCACTCATTCAAAGACGGATCGCGCTATGAAGATTCTGGTAACGGGTGGCGCCGGCTATATCGGCTCGCACACCACACTTGCTCTACTTGAAGCAGGTTATGAAGTTGTCGTACTGGATAACCTTTGTAACAGCAGCGAAGCATCGTTGCACGCGGTTGAGGGCATTTGCGGCAAGAGTGCCTGGATGATCCGCGGCGATGTCTGTGACCGGGCACTGCTCGACCGGATTTTCCGTGAGCACAACATCGACGCGGTGCTGCATTTTGCCGGCCTGAAAGCGGTCGGCGAAAGCGTGCGCAAACCGCTTGAGTACTACGAGACCAACGTCAGCGGCAGCATTAATCTGTGCCAGGCGATGGCGGCAGCGGGGGTGTTTCGGCTGGTGTTCAGCTCGTCGGCCACGGTGTATGGCGAGCCTGAGCAGATGCCGATCCGCGAGGATTTCCCCACTGGTAATCCGACCAATCCTTACGGCCAGTCCAAGCTGATCGTCGAGAACGTGCTGCGTGACCTGAGCCTGGCCGAGCCGCGCTGGAGCATCGCTTTGCTGCGCTACTTCAACCCGATCGGCGCCCACGCCAGCGGCCATATGGGCGAAGACCCCAACGGCATCCCGAATAATCTGGTGCCGTACATCAGTCAGGTGGCGGTCGGCAGCCTGCAAGAGTTGTCGATCTTCGGCAACGATTACCCGACTGTCGACGGTACTGGCGTGCGCGATTACATCCACGTCGTTGATCTGGCGGACGGCCACTTGAAGGCGTTGCAGTCGATCTCCGGACGCACCGGCATTCATACCTGGAACCTTGGCACGGGCGATGGCTACAGCGTGCTGCAAGTGCTCCAAGCGTTTGAACAGGCCTGCGGGCAACCGGTGCCTTACCGGATGATGCCGCGCCGTTCCGGGGATATCGCCGAGAGTTGGGCCGACGCCTCCAAGGCTGCGAAGGAACTTGGCTGGAAAGCCACGCGCAACTTGCAGGATATGGTCACTGACACTTGGCGCTGGCAATCGAACCATCCTAAAGGCTACTTGGGATGATGGCCATTTAACTCAATGTTATTTTCAGTCAGGTTGTTAGATAACGTCGGGAAATTACACTGGCAATGCCTTTTGCAAGTCCGTAGATATAAACCTGCCGTTCGACTTTTATCAGTTGGGTAAGACTGTGAAAGAACGACGGATCATGTTCGCGCTTTTTGCGGACTTGAACTCACCACCGCTAACTCAGGCCGGTTTTTTAACAGGTCGAATGTTAGAAAGGAGTTGATATGAAAAAAGTGATGGCAGTTGCCCTGTTGACGATGTTGAGCAACTGGGCTGCCGCCGCTGAAGCACCGCTGACAGCGGTAACCAATGTAGGTGGCAACGTGGCGGCTTCTCAAGCGCCCGCAGCCAGTACTGCAATGGTTGCCAGTGCTGTAGCGGCGTCTAACAGCGGTGGCAGTGCCAACGGCGGTACCACCGGTACGACGGGTACCACCGGTACCACCGGCACGCATAACTAACAGGAAGTTCTGTTAGTGCAGTACAAGGTCGCCCGACGCAAGTCGGGTGACTTTGTTTTTGGATTCGCCCTTGAATAGCGTAGTGCCATTATGACTCGTAGTGTTTATCTTTTAATGTTGGCAAGTCTCGCTTTGCAAGGTTGCATGTTTTCCCCCGGTCAATACCTCAGCACCGGCAGCATCACCCGCCAGGGCGCCAGCGAAAGCAGCCGGGTCGAGCTGATTCCGATCACGCCCAAGCTGATCGCCATGAACCGTGCCACGCAAAAGCGTGAGTCGCTGCCGCCGGAGTTGTTGGCGACCCCGGCCGAATACCGCATCGGCAACAACGATGTCCTGTACATCACCGTGTGGGATCACCCCGAGCTGACGGCCCCGTCCGGCGCGCAACAACAGATCGATGCCAACGGCCGTCTGGTGCGCTCCGATGGCACGCTCTATTACCCGTTCATCAAGGAAGTCCAGGCCACCGGCCGGACCATCCAGCAACTGCGCTCGGACATTGAACAGCGGCTGTCGGCATTCATTGCCGAGCCGCAGGTGGATGTCGCGGTGTTGCGTTTTGCCAGCCAGAAAGTCGTGGTCACTGGCGCGGTGGCCAAGGCCGGCCCGCAAGCGATTTCGACCAATCCGCTGAGCGTGGTCGAAGCCCTCGGTTCCGCCGGCATCGATACCAACAATGCCGATTTGTCTGGGCTGTTGCTGACCCGCAACGGCCGCACGTATCCGCTCAACCTCGACTCGCTCAATCAGCAGGATTCCGAGTTGCAGAACGTCTTCCTCAAGGGCGGCGATCAGCTGTATCTGCCGTACAACGACAACAAGCGCATCTACGTGATGGGCGAGGTCAACCAGCCGCGCGCGTTGAGTTTCAAGACCGCGACGATGAACCTCACCGATGTGCTCGGTTCGGTCGGCGGCTTGAGCCAGACCACCTCCAACGGCAACGCGGTGTACGTCATTCGTGGCGTGGAAAACCTCGATGTCGAGCCGGCGAAGATCTACCAGTTGGAAGCTGAATCGCCGACTGCCATGGCGCTCGCTTCGCACTTCGAAGTCCGCCCGCAGGACGTGGTGTATGTCGGGCCTGCCAACGTGACTCGCTGGAACCGTCTGATCAGCCAACTGGTGCCGTCGGCATCGATTGTCGGCACTGGCGCTTCCGCTGCGAAGAACTGGAGCGAATACAGTAACAACAGCAAATAAGGTCGCCGACTTTGAATATTTTGAAAGTTGGCCTGTGCCTGATGGCGGCCTCGTTGTTGTGCGGCTGTAACCCGCTGATGAGCGCTTCGTTGAATAACCTTAAAGCGGCAGTCGTCGGCCCGGATGAGGTCGACGTGTCGGCGGCTGAAGTGGCCGGGGTCAATTATCCGCAAATGAAACTGACCACGCCGTCCGGTTCCGGGGTGCTGGCGCTGGTGCGCGAGCGCGAAGACCTGCAGTTCTGGGTCGCCTCGGGCAAACAGGTTCTGCTGCTGCGCAATGGCCTCGCCGTGCGCAGCATCGGCCTGGGGCTGGAAGGCGATCTCGATGGCACGCGGCTGGCCGATGACTCGCCGTTCAAACAAGGTCTGCATCACGTCGCCGACGGTTTCACCACGCGGCGCTGGATCGACCTCTACAAGGGCCAGGAAGTCGGGGTGATCGTCAACAGCCGCTTCTCCCGTCGCTCGGAACAGACCCTGCAGATTCTCGACAAGGAATACACCGTGCTGCGTGTCGATGAGCAGATTGATGCCCCGGCCATCGGCCTGAGCGCGACCAATCGTTACTGGGTCGATCCGCGTGACGGTTTCATTTTGCAGAGCGAGCAGCAACTGACCTCGCAGTTACGCGTCAAGGTTGTGCAACTGACCCCTGATCGCAGGCACCTGCCGTGATGCGCCTGAAAATATTATCGGCGAGCTTGTTGCTGGTCGCGAGTGTGAGTCAGGCGGCCGTCACGGTGTCGGGCGATGTCGCCAATCCCGGGCCGGTCGCGTTACCAGCCGGCGGGCGCTTGCTCGATGTGATCAGCGAAGCCGTGCCGAATGCCGAAGGTTATTGGCTGGCGGGCGGGTTGCTGCGTCAGTCGCTGATCGAGGAGCAAACGCGGCTGAAGGTCGGCGTGTTGTTTGACCTGGATGTGCTGCAACGCATGTCGATGCTGTTCGATCTGCCGAGTCGGGCGGCGCTGGCGCAGCGTATTGCCGAAGAAGTGCGGCGGATGCCGGTGACCGGACGGCAGATTGCCGATCTCGATCCGGTGGCGCTGGAAGTCGGCTTCGCGCGCAACATTCGCCTCGATGACGGCGATCGTCTGGTTTATCCGCAACGCGTCGACGAAGTGCAAGTGTTGGGCGCAGTCGCCGAGCCGTGTCACTTGCCGTATCAGCCGTTGCAGGAGGCCCGTGAGTATCTGCAAGACTGCTCGATTCTGGCCGATGCCGAAGCCGATTACCTGTGGTTGATCCAGCCCAACGGCGTGTCGCGGCGCGTCGGCATTGCCCACTGGAATCGCGAGTCCGGGCAGTTTCCGGTGGCCGGCAGCAAGATTCTGGTGCCGTTGAAAAATGATGATCTTGATCCGCCTATCCCTGAGCTGAATCAGCAGTTGGCTGAATTTATTGCCACGCAGCTGGCCGAGGTGGTTCGTTGAAGTTACGTTTTGCAGCTGTGTTGTTATTGCCGTGTGGTTTGGCTCATGCAGAGCCGCGCATTACCCAGAATGACTTCGGTGGCACCGGTCTGTTGCAGACGCCGACCGCGCGCATGGCCCCGGCCGGCGAGTTGAGCGTCAACGCCAACCGCACCGATCCGTACAGTCGCTACAGCGTGTCGTTGCAGCCGCTGGACTGGCTCGAAGGCTCGTTTCGCTACACCGCGATCACCAACCGGCCGTACGGCTCGGAGGCCCTCAGCGGTAGTCAAAGCTATAAGGACAAGGCGGTCGACGTCAAAGTCCGGCTGTGGCAGGAAAGCCACTGGCTGCCCGATGTGGCGCTGGGCTTCCGAGACGTCGGCGGTACGGGTTTGTTCTCCAGTGAATTTTTCGTTGCCAACAAGCGCTACGACAACTTCGATTTCAGCGCCGGGATCGCCTGGGGTTACCTGGGTAATCGCGGCGATATCGACAACCCGTTGGGCTACGTCAGCGATCGCTTCGATACCCGACCGGCCCTTGAAGGCACTGGTGACGTCAACTCGGGTTCGTACTTTCGTGGCCGGCCGTCGTTCTTCGGTGGTGTGAGCTATCAGACGCCGTGGGATCGCCTCAGCCTGAAACTCGAATTTGAAGGCAACGACTACAAGCACGAGCCGAAGGACAACGAGATCAAACAGGACTCGCCGATCAACCTTGGCGCAGTGTTCAAGGTGACTGATTCGGTCGATGTCAGTGCGGCGTGGGAGCGCGGTAATACGGCGATGTTTGGCGTGACTTTCCACACCAATTTCGTCAGCCGCAAGGCACCGGCGAAGACTTACGATCCGACCCCGGAACCGCTGCCGGCGAAGGCACCGACCACGGCGATGGATCAGGTCAACTGGGCCAACGTCTCGCAGCGTTTGCAGCAGAACGCCGGCTACAAGGTCGAGCGCATTGCCCAGCGTGATTCCGAACTGATTGTGTATGGCGAGCAGCAGCGTTACTTCCATTCGTCCAAGGCTGTCGGGCGGGCGAGCCGGATTCTCGACAACAGCGTTAACGACGACATCGACTGGTTCACCGTGGTCAACAAGCGCTACGACTTGCCGCTGGAAGAAACCAGCGTGCCGCGCCAGACCTTCCGCGAAGTGATCAACAACGAGGAGCCTTTGCAGTCGTTGCACCGCACCACCGAGATCAACCCGGCGATGCCGCACAACGAGAAAACTCTCTACACCGAAGCGCCGCAGCATTTCAGTTATGGCGTGGGGTTGGGCTTCAAGCAGAACGTTGGTGGTCCGGATGGCTTGCTCTATCAATTGAGCGCCGATGCCGACGCCGAATACCGCTTCAATCGCAACACCTGGTGGAGCGGCTTGCTCAGTGCCAACCTGGCCAACAACTTCGACAAATTCACCTACGACGCGCCGAGCGGCTTGCCGCGTGTGCGCACGGATTTGCGTCAGTACCTGACCACGTCCAACACGACCATGCCGTTGTTCCAGGTCAGCCATGCCGAGCAGTTGGATAAAGACTGGTACGGCATGGTGTATGGCGGTTATCTGGAGTCGATGTTTGCCGGTGTCGGCGGTGAGGTGTTGTTCCGGCCGACCGGTGAGCGCTGGTCGGTGGGCGCGGATCTGAACTGGGTGCGTCAGCGTGATTTCGATCAAGGCTTTGCCTTGCGTGATTACTCGGTGGTGACCGGGCATGTCACGGCGTATACCGATTTGCCGTTCGATACGTTGGCGGCGGTTAGTGTTGGGCGTTATCTGGCCGGAGACTGGGGCGGCACGCTGGACATCTCGCGCGAGTTTTTCAATGGCGTGCGTTTTGGCGCGTGGGCGACGATCACCACGGCGGGCAGCGCGGAATATGGCGAAGGTAGTTTCGACAAAGGCATCTACCTGTCGATCCCGTTCGACGAAATGATGAGCATGTCGACCATGCGCCGCGCCAACCTGGTCTGGGCCCCACTGACCCGTGACGGTGGTGCGCGACTGAATCGCGGCTACCAACTGCACTCGATGACCGATAGCCGGGAAGGGGATATGTTTTATCGGAATTTCGAGAAGATTACCGAGTAAGCGCAGATATCCGAAACACCTCTGAAACCTGTGGGAGCTGGCTTGCCAGCGATGAGGTCGGCACATTCAAGATTGATATTGGCTGACCCACCGCCATC
>NZ_AKJR01000203.1:0-13166 GCF_000282235.1 Pseudomonas sp. GM24
GCGATCTTTTGCTTTTGTTTTTTAAGATCAAGATCAAGATCAAAAGATCGCAGCCTTCGGCAGCTCCTACAGGGGTTACCAAGGCAGTGGGTTATGTGTTGAAGCGCACCCCGGGTTTGGCGCGTTCATCTACTGACAGCTCAAACACATCCGGCCGCGCATAGTGGCCGACCACATCGTAGTCATAGCGCGCACGCACCAGTTCATCGGTGTCGATTTCAGCCGTGAGCAAGCCCGCCTCCCCGCGCAATGGCCCCGCCAGCACGTCGCCCATCGGCCCGACAATCACGCTGCCGCCGGCAATCAAAGGTCGATCCGCCGGCCAGTTGGCAATCTCGACACCCAACGCCTGAGGCGATGCCTGCACCTGGCACGCACTGACCACAAAGCAGCGGCCTTCATGGGCGATGTGACGCATGCTGACCTGCCACATTTCACGCTCGTCCACGGTCGGTGCACACCACACTTCAATGCCTTTGGCGTACATCGCCGTGCGTAGCAGCGGCATCATGTTTTCCCAGCACACCACGGCGCCGAGCTTGCCCACCTGGGTGTCGAACACCGGCAACGTCGAGCCGTCGCCCTTACCCCAGATCAACCGTTCGGTGCCGGTTGGCATCAGTTTGCGGTGTTTGCCGACGAGGCCGTCCTGCGGGTCGAAATACAGCGCGGTGCAATACAGCGTGCTGCCAGAGCGTTCAATCACGCCGATCACCAGATTGGCCCCGGTGCGCGCCGACAGACCGGCCAGCGCTTGCGTCTCGGCCCCCGGCACATCGATCGCATTGGCAAAATAACGGGCGTAGGCTTCACGCCCCTCAGGCAGGCGATAACCCAATTGTGTGCCGAAACCCTCGCCTTTCGGATAACCGCCCAGCAGCGCTTCCGGCATCACTACCAACGCCGCGCCGGATTCGCTGATCGCGCCTTCCCAACTCAAAATCTGTTCCAGAGTGGCAGCTTTGCCGTCGGGCAATGCGCCGATTTGCAGCGCGGCAACAATCGATTTGGCCATTACGGGGACTCCTTCAGGTTCAGTGGTTGCCGATTCTGCGGCGCCACGCGATCATGAATAAAGCCCCAATTGCTGCTTAATGATATGAGCCAAATGAATATCGCCACGGTCGACCTCAATCTGCTGAAAGTCTTTGAAGCCTTGCATGAAGAATCCAGCGCCAGCCGCGCGGCGTTGCGTCTGGGCGTCACGCAATCGGCCGTCAGCGCGGCGTTGCGCCGGTTGCGTGAGGTTTACGGCGATCAATTGTTCGTGCGCACCGGGCGTGGGCTGGCCCCGACGCTCAAAGCCAATCAATTGAAACCGGTGGTCAGCGACGCGCTGAACAAATGCCGGCAGAGTCTGGCGATGGTCGACCCGGCGGCCAATCAATACGAGGGTCGCTCGGTTACCGTAGGGCTGTCGGATGACTTCGAGATCGCCTACGGTCGCCGCCTGATCGAAGAAATCGCCCGCATCGCACCGAAGCTGCGGGTGATCTTTCGACAGACTCATAGTCAGATCGTCGCCCGCGCGCTGATGGAACGCAGCATCGATCTGGCGATTACTGCCGGTGGCTTTGCCGAGCGCTTGCTCAGCCGTCAGGTGTTGGGCGAAGGTGGATATGCCTGTCTGGTCGATCCGGCGAGCCTTGCGCCTGGTCAGCAACAGATTGATCTTGAGGCGTTCGTTGCCCGCGAGCACATTCTGGTGTCGTCCGGCGGGTTTATCGGGATTACCGATGAGGGGTTGGCGGCGCTGGGGCTGAGCCGGCGAGTGTGCGCCTCGACCACACATTTCGCCGCGCTGCCGTATCTGCTCAAGGGCAGCCGGGCGGTGGCGACGATTCCGACGCATGCCGCCGAGAGCATCGCCGCACTCAGCGGTCTGGCGCTGCTGCCCTGCCCGCTGAAGTTGCCGCGTTATCCGATCGAACTGGGCTGGCGCACCAGCACGCAGATCGATCCGGTGGTGGTCAAAGTGCGTGAAGCGATTGCCACGACGTTCAGTTGAAGCGTTACTTGTTGGCGGCCATCAGGCGATTGACTTCACTGCGTACCATGTTGGCGAACTCCGGCGGCGACATGCCGTCCAGTTCCGCGCGGACCCACTCGGCCCATTTGCCTTTGCGCTTGCCGCGCTCGCCGAACAAACGCGCGGCTTCGCCTTTGGCTTTGCCCAGATTGTTCTGCCAGAGTTCGAACAGACGGGATTTCTCGTCTTCCAGCGCAGCGCGCTCTGCAAGGGATTTGTCGGCCAGATTGAAACTCATGGGGAATTATCCTGCTGCGTAAAATGGCGACATCTTACACGCTCGACGGAAATCTCCCGCGCAGGTTTTTATTTCTGACCTAAATTCAGTGCAACTTTTCAGCAAGCGCCACACTCCATTGATCACTGTCCATTCAACTGCAAGGAGTCACCCAATGGCCCGCAAATCCGCCGTGCAAGCCGCCGAAGACCAAATCAAGGATCAGGCCTTCAGCGAACTTCAGGCTCTGATTCAAGAGTCCGACAAACTGCTCAAGAGCAGCGCCTCACTGGTCGGCGAAGAAGCGGAAACGCTGCGCGGACAAATCGCCCTGAAACTGCAACAGGCGCTGGATTCCGTGTCGAGCGTGCGTGATCGCACCAAACCAGCGGTCGATGCCACCGAAAGCTACATCGGCGGCCACCCGTGGCAGACCGTGGCGATCTCCGCCGGTTTCGGTTTGGTGGTCGGCTTGCTGCTCGGCCGTCGCTGAGTCAAACGCGCACGAAAAAGGCGAACCCACTGGGTTCGCCTTTTTTATGCCTGCCGGTTTTTTTCTGTTCAGATCCTGAATTCAGCTCGGTATTCCACGTCGGCGTACCTCGCCCATTCACCTCGTTCAGTCCCCTCTCCCCCCGGGGAGGGCTAGGGTGAGGGGCCTTGGCTCTTTGCTCACACCCCCGCCAGTTCGCGCAACTGCGCCAGCGTCTGCGCGTCCAGCACAATGCCCTCAGCCAACGACTTACTGCGTTGCCAATGCCGACGATCCCCCGGCAAACGCTTGAGCCCGACACTGTGCATCTGGCGCACCAGTTCGCCACTGCGTTCGGCAAAACCCTGCCCGGCGGCTTTGCTCGGGTCGATGACAATCAGCAACTGCCCGGTCCACGGCGTTTTCGCCCCGGGATGATTGGACCAGTCGAACTCGAAGGAAAAATTACCCCCGGTCAACGCTGCGGCCAGCAACTCGACCATCATCGACAGCGCCGAACCCTTATGACCACCGAACGGCAACAACGCCCCGCCCTCAAGAATCGCCTTGGGATCCTGAGTCGGCTGACCGAGGCTGTCCACGCCCATTCCGGCCGGCAGCCGCTCACCTTTGCGCGCAGCGATCTGCACGTCGCCATGGGCGATCGCGCTGGTGGCCAGGTCGAAGACAATCGGCGCGGCGCCGGCCCGTGGCGCGGCGAACGCAATCGGGTTGGTGCCGAACAGTGGCCGGTCGGCGCCATGGGGCACCACGCAGGTCATGCTGTTGACCACACTGAGCGCCACCAGACCTTCATCGGCGAAAGGTTCGACATCCGGCCACAGTGCGGCGAAGTGGTGAGAGTTGCGAATCGCCAACACGGCAATCCCGGCGTTTCGCGCCTTCTCCACCAGCAGCGGCCGGGCGGCAGCCAGTGCCGGTTGGGCGAAACCGTTGCCGGCATCGACACGGACAAATCCCGAGGCGACATCTTCGACGTGCGGCACCGCGTGCCCGTTGACCCAGCCGCTGGCCAACGTCGAGACATAACCGGGAATGCGAAACACGCCATGGCTGTGAGCGCCGTCGCGCTCGGCCCCGGCGCAGTTGGCGGCCAGCACTTGCGCGACGTCGGCGGAGGTGCCGTGGCGCAGGAAAATCGTTTCAAGCAGTTGCGTCAGCGCTTCGAGAGAAAACGAGGACGCGACAGCAGAGGACACATGATCGTGTGGCGCAGACATCTGAAGCTCCAGAATGATTATTGGAGGGAACAACAGCGTACGGACGACTTGCTCGTCGATTAACCACGGCGGAGCTGTCGGCTGTCAACCCTTCGATCATTCGGGAGTGATTGACGCCCTTCCGCACATTTCAGCTCGGCGCGTGCGGTAACTATGTACCGCCTGCGCGCTGAACTGCGTACCTATTCTTGAGCCCCCGCCCAAGGCGCCTGCATTCAGAGCTCAATGATGTCTAGCCCCACTGCACCTTTATTGTTCCCCGACATTCTTAAATCCCCAGGCCTGCATGAGGGCTTCCGTCTGGCCCACGGTCTGAACAGCAAAGATTTCTCTTGGCTCGCTCATGTGCAACTGGCAACCCATGCGCTGCGCAGCGAACAAACCCCGCCGATGCTGGCCGAACGCATTCTGTTAAACGCCGACAAGCAATTGGCTGTGCCGCTGGCCGGCAGTTTTATTCTCAGCGCCGGGCCGGATGACAAGGGCGTGTTTCTCTATACCCCCTACGATGGCCTGAAAAAATACAGCGATCACAAGGTGCTGACCGAAGCCTTGCAAGCGCGCCTCGACAACGCTGACGAAAAGGATGATCTGCTTGCCTTTCTCACCGTGTCGCTGCGCAAGGAATTGGTGGAGAAACGCAGCTTTACCCTGACCCGTGAAACGATCGAAGGCGATGTATTTGACGATCAACAAGCCGCGATCAGCCAATCTCAGGAAACCTGCGGGCGCGACCAGCTGGATGAACTCAAACGCCTGCCTTCGCTGACCACCCTGCTGGAAAAGATTCTCGATGAACTGCTCGAACCTCACTTTGCCGGTTTGCAGCAGTCGCGCACCCGGGTCAGTTTTTTCGCCGACACCGCCCCACTCTCCGGGGATGTCAGGCAATGGGTCGATTCGCTATCGCTGAGTGAAGCGCTACTGCTGTACTTCCGCCGTCATGGCTGGCCGCGTGGTCAGACAGCTGAATTTTCCCATCCCGCCCGCGCAACCCGGCCTGCTGACCAGATCGCGTGGGCAGAAGCGATCAAATCCGCGGCGGGAAAACTGACCATGCTGTTGTTTCGGCAACTCGAGGCCTACTGGAATGCCGCCTCATTCGAGGGCTCGCCCAGACGCGCATTCTTCAGCCAGACACTGCAGGATCAGGTGCGTGCGGATTTGATGATCAAGCGCGAAACGGAAATCCTCTCTGCCGCTGAGTTCGACGCATTGCACTGCTTGATTCGGGAACCGAATGTCGCTCTCCAGCGACCCACCTTCGAAACCGTGTGCTTGCGCGAGGAGAGCACCTATGTCGAGTTGGCCGGCTCGCTGATGATCAACCATGACAAGGCCTATCTCTACACCCCCACGCAAGGCTTTCAGGTTCTCACCGACTACGCCGATCTGAAACAGACGTTGACCGCCAAACTCAATGCCGCCGGACATGAGGACGAGCTGTACGGCCTCATGAGTATGGAGGAGCGCAATCGCTATCTTGGTTTCACCAACGCCCAGGTGTCCGGTGAAAACATCGGCGGCGAGATCATTGCGACGCTGTTTGAGGCAATCCTCACCAAACAGCGCCAGAACGTTGAATACGTCTTGCAACTCTTTCGCCAAAGCGAGCGCACGACTGACATCCATGCGCTTTTCGACAAGGCGCTGGATGTTCGCGCACTGATTCACGAGCGTCTGCTCAAGCTTGACGTCAACGAACGCTGGAGCACCCGCCCGCTGTTTTCCAGCGCACCACCCTCCTCACTCGTGCAGGCCGACAAGGCTGGGCAATTGGCGACAAAGCTGGAACGCACCCTGGATAATCTCACCAGCCACTTTAAAAATCAGCCGACCACGAGCAGCACTGAACAACGCGCCTTTCTCGAAGATATTCGATGGAAACTGGCGCAGGCTTTCGAGGACGGCGTGCGTGGAGAGGCACAGATGAGAAACCTCAGCGGGTCCTGGCTGACGGCCGAGCGAACACTAGTCGAAACCGTGTTCAACGCAAAACACGCAACACGCATGGATCGCCAGTCCCTCAATGGCTTCCGGCCGGATGCATGGTCGCTCACCCTCACCCGCACGGGCCAAAGTGAAGTGATGTCGCTCGCCCACTGCGTACTCCTGACCGAACGCGGAGGCATGGATGTCAAGCATTCCGGGCGGGCCATCCTGTGGACCCCAGCCATGGGCCTGGAATCGTTCGACGACATCGCCATTGCGCAAAAGCAAATGCAACGACGGCTCGACGACAACAACCAGAATCAGACGCTGCTGGAAAACCTGCCACCGAAGCAACGCCAACTCGATCAGCCATACACTCTGGGTACCTTCCAGCTGATTGAAGGCGATGTGTTGAACGATCGCATGCAGTCGGCCATTGAACATTTCCTCGACCATTGCGAGCTATTACGCGTTTGCATCAAGGACAAGGACACACTCGCTAACTTCCTGAGTCAGATGAAAAACACCGTCATCGATAGCAACTTGCGCCGGGCCATTGAACTCGCGCGGGCCATCGTCCGTCGGCTCGACTATCCAGACTGGTTACGCATGGCCCCGGTCACCGAACAACACACGCAACTCGCCCTGCTGGATGAACTGCGGCGCAGCTTTATCGATGGCAAGGATTTTCTCGAGGGCGTCCCTGCCTTAGCTACCTATGTCGAGCAGACGCTGAAGACCCTGCTCGACGCCAGATTCCCGAACAATGGACTCAAACCCCAGGAGATCCAGATCACACCGAATCTGACGCTGGCCGGCCCTGCGTGCAATCTTCTCGATTTTGCCTTGCATCACTACAACATCGTGCAGGGCACCGGGTTCAAGGTTGCCTCGAACACAGCCACCGCGTTACCGAAGCACCTCAATCAGACTGCCGTGCAGCAACTGCTGCAATCCCTCGATATCACCACCACCTACACGCAGAAAGTGACGCAAGCGCTGTCAGCTGACAGTGCCTCGGCACGCACCAGCAAAGCGCGCTTTTTACGTCAATTGCCCTGGCAGTTGATGCAGCACGCGCACTCGCTGAAGTTGCAGCAACAGCTGTCAGAAAGCGGCTACGACTACATTTGCCAGGTTCTGGACATGCCGGACGGGGTGGCGCGTGCCACAGTCAAGGACGCCCACGCCATTGTCTGCCCGCTGTTATTGAACAAAACCACGGGCGCCGCTTTTGTCGAGGCCCTCGGACTTTATGTGATCGGGCCGGGTGCAGGACAAACAGGTCCACGGGTGCTCTACGCGCCTTACTCCAAATACGTTTTTCGCGAATTCGATAATGAAGCGCAGTTGATTGATGCGTTGAATACACCGGGGCACTTCCAGGATCTGATCATTCGACGTTTGCCCTCAGCGCAACAGGCAGGCTTCAGGAATCTATTGAAAACAACGATCGGCAAACCGACTGAAATCAAGCTGCAAAGCACTGCCGTTAACGGCAATCTACTGGAGCGATTGCACAAGGACACGCTCAGCCTGTTGCCGCAGTTGCTCAGTTGCCAGCCGCAGATCAATGCGCAATCCGACTGGGAAGCGGCGAAGTTTCTATTCAGCCACGGTGTCCGTCTGGTCCCCCATCTGTTGCCGGGGAAACTCGCTTCTTTGTTTTTTCTCTGGAAGAGTTACAAGGACTTCAAAGAGTCTGCCGAAGACCTGCAGGAGCACCATTGGGCGAACGCCCTGAAAAGCTTCATTGCAGGAGCGATCTCCCTGTTCAGTCTGGGTCGTTTATCCTGGGAAACAGAGGTGGAAGAGGAAACAGCCGAATTTGCCACTGAAACGCAGGCGCCTGGATCGACGGCTGCCGCAAGCGGCGCGACGACAACGGTAAAAGCCGCCGCTCGCTGGGCAAAAGTCGCACCCGTTACGGCCTCTCGCATTAATCTGCAACGCTTTGAAACCACCACCGCTCTCGAGAAGCTGAAGCTTGAGGACAATAAACTTGTTTATAGGGATTCGTCGACGGCACAAAAATATGCGGCGATTGCCGGCAAGGTCTATCCGGTGATCCAGTCTGAAAAAACCTGGTATTTGCAGGTAAAGGACGGCGGGCAAGGGCCGGCGCTTGAACAGAAGAACTCGAGACTTGTAATTGCCGGCGCCGACAAGTCGGCTCGTCGTTGCCGGTCAAAACAACGCAACAGCGTGCAAACCGACATCGAGCGCAGCCGCTCAATAATGATGCACATCCAGGCCAAAGGGATGGCACAAATCAACCGCCGCTATCCCGCCAGAGCCTTCGTGATTCAGCAAGCTGTCGCTCGGGCGAGAGACTATGCGCTGAATTGCCTGCACAACTTCGTCATAAATCGCGACAACCTGGGTGGCACTCGAGTTGAAACATTACTCAAACACTTTTTCGAAGTTTCGCAAATCACACCCAGGCTACTCAGAAAAATCGAACAGGTGATCATTCCCCTTTGCCGTGAGTTAACTGATCCAAAAGATGACTTGCTCTATACGGAACGCTTTTTCGCGGGCCTGAATGCGCGGTATGGCGACGATACGGTTGCATTTGTTTTCAAGGAAGACAAACGAAAGGTCGTCCACTTCACCGAACTCTTTTTTAATCCGGGGCTGCATGCCTACACCGCTTTTCTGCCGCCCAGGTTCAATATTGACTCTCATGCTCGCGCGATCACGCTGATCCATGAACTTTCGCATTTAGTCTGCGACAGCGACGATTTCGAATCCGTAGAGGCGATGGGGCCATTTCCCCAACTTATCGATACATCAACCGCAAACGGGCTACTTCTCAAAGCTGATATTGATCGGCTGCGTAAGTCCTTTTCCCGTTCCACCCCATTTTCGCAGTTGTTCGCAGAGAAGAGTACGAAGGGTGTGTGGGTGGGTCTGGATCAGTTGCCGGAGCGCGCTAATGAGTACAAAAAAATTCTCAGTCTGACAAAAACCCAAAACCTCGCAGATGCACGTAAAGCCTTTCGCAGTGCGGTTTCTGATGAAGCACGCGTTGATGTGATGCTGGCCAACGCCGATTCGATCGCGTTGCTCATCAGCGAAATGGGCCGGGAACTGGACCCGCTTCCGGTCCCCATACCTTTACCGGCGCCAACTTCAAGTCAGACAGGATCCTCATCTGCTTCGCCTTGACGACTGGAACAAAAAAATACGCCGGCTAGAAGCCGGCGCATTTTCACACGTTGCATTCGGGTTGGTTAATCCTTCTGATCACGCAACACATTGCCCGACGCCCCGTCGATACGGAACTCGTAGACAACGCCATCAGCCTTGCGCCCCTCGCCTTTCCAGTAGCCGTTGTTGTCGGCCTCGATCTCATAGACCTCGACATAACCGGCCTTGGTCTTGACGATCTCAATGGCTTTTTCGATGGTGATCCAGCCAGCGCCCGGCCGATCGGCCAACGCTGCGCCAGCGCTGAGCAAACTGGCGGTGGCAATCAACGCTGCGATTGTCTTTTTGATCATTTTTTCACTCCATTTATGGATAGTGTTCATTAGCGTCCTGCTTTTTGGGTGCCGGAGCGAAAAATAAGTTCCACTTTGATGGGTAAATGCCATGACGAATGTTCTCGGCAACTTGCCGACAAGGTTAGAATGTGCGAAATCAGGACGAGTCAATGACCCAAGACACCCTCTCGGAAGCCGAATACGATGCGATCACCGATGCCGCCGCGCATTGGTGCATGCGTGTGCACGCCGCCGACTGCACAGACGGAGAGCGTCTCGCATTCAAGCAATGGCACGACGCACATCCACTGCATGCCTTCGAATATGAAGCCATGCTGGAAATCTGGGACGTGGCTGAACACTTGCCTCGCCCGGAATCGGCGTCATTCGTGCCAGCGCCTCGACCTTCGCGCGCATGGCGTCAATTCGCTGTTGCCGCCGGTGTCTGTGCACTCGCCCTGCCACTGGCCGCTTACACTGGCTGGAACCTGGGCTGGCTGCCCGACAGCTATGAACATTTCGCCGCCACCGATAATGTCCGGCAGGTCACGCTGAGTGATGGCAGCCAGATCGAACTGAACCTGAACACCGACCTGACCTTCAGCAATTACAAGGACGAACGCCGGGTCACCCTGAAAAAAGGTGAAGCGTTCTTTACGGTCAGTCACGACATGGCCCACCCGTTTGTCGTCCGCGCAGGCGAAGGCAAAATTCGAGTCACGGGAACACGGTTCAACGTCTGGATGTATCAGGATCAAGTGCGCGTGAACCTGATCGAAGGTTCGGTGCTGGTCACCAGCAGTCGTTCATTACCGGGCGATGGCTTGCGCCTTGGCCCGTCGATGCAGGCACGTTACAAACAAGGCGACTACATGCCACAGATCAGCCAGACCTACGCCAGCGACACGTCACTGGCGTGGCGCAATGGCAAACTGGTGCTGGATAACCTGGCGTTGAGCGAAGCACTGCCACTGATCAACCGTTATCTGAGCAATCCACTCGAACTGGCTGATAACAGCACCGGTTCGATTCGCGTGGGTGGCATCTACAACATCAAAGAGCTGAACAACCTCGCCAACAGCCTGCCCAAGGTGCTGCCGGTCTACCTGAGCCGTAACAAGGAAGGTAACCCGGTGATCAACTCAATACCGCAACAGCCACCAAAAAGCTGAAGGCCGCACCCCTTGCAGGATGCGGCCTTCAGGCTCGATGCAATGAACGCTTGTACTTATTGAGCGGCGACTTTCCCCGCCTTGTCCAACGTCGCGCGAACAGTCTGCACCTGATACTGCGGATCAGCCTGAATCTGCTGTTCGGTGAACGGCAGCACACTCCACTGCTTCTTCGAGAACGCCTCGGTCTGATCCCGCGAATACTTAGATGCCGGATCGCTGGACAGCGAGAACGCCAGTAGCCCTTGGGCGTGCGGGCCTTTGTCGTCAAAGGTCACGACTTGCAGGTAGCTGGTGCCACTGACCACTTCGAGTTTGCCGTCCTCACGAGGCACGCTCTGGATGGCGTTGTAGATCCCGAGAGCAGCCGGCCCGCCGTGAATCGGCGTCTGTTGCCCGCCACTGCTGACCACCTGGATATCACCCCAGCGGGTTTGCGGCGTGAGGCCCATTTTTGTACTCGATTCGACCGACGCCAACATGGCCGCACGCAACGCCTTGGCCACCGCTGGCTGCTCGACTGCCAGGCCACGCGGAGTGTGTTGCGCATCCTTGGGATCGAACGCCACGCGCCAGACATCCGGCGAAGCCTGCAATGCATGCATGATGTTCTGGAAGTGCACCAGGCCCACGCCCGAATCAAGATTGGCGCGGCCATCCCAGGCCTTGAGGCTGACGCAAACCGGTTTGAGAGCCTGAGCGTCGGCGCCGAGGTCAGCGGCACAGAACTTCAACAGATCCGGCACCACCTGCGTTGCCAGATACACCTGGTCGTCCATCACCATTTGCTGCAGATCCTTCACCGCCAACGGCCCTTTCTTGCTCAGTGTGCTCAAACGATCCAGAGCAAACCGGGCGCGCAAGCCCAGCGGCAGGCCATCCTGACTGATCAACGGCGAGAAACCGGTGAGCGGCTGCGCCGGGTTGGCCAGCCATGCCGAGTCATTGGAGTGCTGGACAAAGTCCTTGCGCAGCAGTTGCGGCAGTTGGCTGGAGGCATAAATGCCTTTCTGCGCCGCTTGCGGGTCGATGTCCCACGCGCAGGCACTGTTGGAGCCGTCCAGCACGATCATTTGTGTGCCGATACGCGGGTCGCTGCACTTGGCCAGTTTCTCGGCGTTGACGTTCGGCACCACCGACAGGTTCATGTACAGCGTCTGGCCTTTGTCATCGACGGCCAGGGTGTTGACCCACGGAATCCCCTGAATCTTGTGCACCGAATCCTGCAGTTCTTGCAGCGTCTTCGACTGATTCATCGTGTACCACTGGTTCAACACCCGATCATTGTCGAGGTTGGCGTCGCGCAGGCTATAAGCGAACTGATTGTCCCAGTCGAGCTTGCCCGGCCATTGCACAATCGGCCCGAATTGCGAGCTGTAGACATCACGCGAGACCGGAACCACTTGCCCGTCGGCCTGTTTCACCTGCACGGTGACGGTCTGCTTGTTCAACGGCAGGGATTTGCCATCGAGCAGATAGCGTGTGGAATCCTTCGGATCGAGTTGCAAACGATACAAGGTGAAGTGTTTCGACGAATCGACCGTGTGCGTCCAGGCCAGGTGCTGATTGAAGCCGATATTGATCATCGGCAGGCCCGGCAATGCTGCGCCCATGACGTCGAGTTTGCCGGGAATGGTCAGGTGCATCTGATAGAAGCGCATGCCGCCGACCCAAGGAAAGTGCGGGTTAGCCAGCAACATCCCGCGGCCATTGACCGAGCGTTCACTGCCCACTGCGACAGCGTTACTGCCACGGTCCAGGGCGAAGCGCCGCTGACGTGCGTCAGCCAACTGATAGGCCTGCACGTTTTGTTCGATTGCGGCGCTCGCATGCGGCGGTGTAGCACCGGCCAGGGCCTCGGCGAACTGGCCGACACCGCCCTCGACCAACAGACGGCGGGTCAGCTTCACCAGATCTTCCGGTGCAATCTCTCGCACCCACTCACCCTGACACTGTTGCGGCAAGCCTTGCGGACGGCGCTCGGCCAGATAACGGTTGTAGCCGGCGGCGTAGCCCTCTACCAGATCACGCACCTGCGCAGGTTGCGCCTGCCAGAAAGCCTTGACTGCTTCAGGCGTATTGAGCCAGGTAAAAAACACGTCGCTGACGCGGTTTTCGCGTTGCTCGACGGTGAACTGATCCGGACCGAAGTAACGGGAACGCTGGCCATTGACCGTCACGATCTCGTTGGCCAGCAGGCAAAGATTGTCCTGGGCATAGGCGTAGCCAATGCCAAAACCCAGCCCGCGCTCGTCTTGCGCGCGGATATGCGGCACGCCAAAAGCAGTGCGGCGAATATCGGCACTGACATCCGTGGCCGGGCTGAACGCATGGGCCGAACCACTCAAGCCAAAAACCACGCCGGCCAAGGTCAGTCCGGTTAACTGTCTGGAAATTATCACGCTCGCTCCTGATCGACATGCCAAAGAGCGGATCTGACGCTGACGCGGACCCGCCCTGGAAACACCCACGCGTCCACGCGCAATGAGCCTGTCGAAGAAACGAAGCCGAAGAAAAAAATTTAGGCTCGCCGCGTAATCCCCGAAAGCACAATCAAAAGCCCCTCACCCTAGCCCTCCCGAAACGTCGGACCGCCCAGAGGGAGAGGGAACTGA
>NZ_AKJR01000204.1:0-22485 GCF_000282235.1 Pseudomonas sp. GM24
GCGACCATCACCGGTACCAGCGGCGGCAGCTTCGAAAACCTGGTCACCAGCACAGCTCCGGCCGTGACCAGCGTCACCGACACGGTCGACACCACCACCGTCAGCATCACTGGCAGCAGCTCGGTGACCGAAGGCCAGACCGCCAGCTACACGGTCAGCCTGAACCACCCGGCGCAAACCGAAGTGACCCTGAAAATCGTCTACAGCGGTACCGCTGCCGACGGTTCGGACTTCACCGGTGTGTACACCGTGAAGATCCCGGCAGGTGCGAGCAGCGCGCAGTTCAATGTCGCCACCATCGATGACAAGATCACCGAAGGCACCGAGAACTTCGTGGTCAAGATCGATTCAGCCACTGGCGGCAACTTCGAGAACCTCGCGGTCAGCAGCACCAATGGCAGCGTCAGCACGTCGATCATCGACAACGACGCACCGCCGGTCATCGACCTGGATGCCAACAACTCCAGCAGCGCCACCGGTGCCGACTACAAGGTGACCTTCACCGAAAACACCCCGGGCGCGGGTGTGTCGATTGCCGACACCGACATCAGCATCACCGACCCGGACAGCACCATGCTCACCGGCGCCACCGTAATCCTGACCAACCGTCAGGACGGTGATGCGCTGAACCTGGGCAACAGCGTCAACGGCATCACCATCAATGCCAACAGCACTAACGGCACCGTCACGCTGACGCTGTCCGGTAACGCGACGCTGGCCGACTACATGCAGGCCATCAAGAACATCAGCTTCACCAACAGCAGTGAGAATCCGAGCACCGTGCCGCGGATCATCACCGTGACTGTGACCGATGGCGGCAACTACTCCAACACCGCGACCACCACGGTCAACGTGGTGGCGGTCAACGACGCACCGGTTGCTGCACCGAGCAACGTCACCGGCACCGAAGACACCCCGCTGGTGCTCGGCTGGTCGACTTTCGGCGTTACTGACGTCGACAGCCCGGCCGCCAGCCTCGGCATCAAAATTACCCAGCTGCCGGGCGAAGGCAAACTGCAGTACCTGGACGGCTCGACCTGGAAGGACGTCGCCAACAACCAGACCTTCAGCAAGGCTGACATCGACGCGGGCAAGCTGCGCTTCCTGCCGGATGCCAACGAGTCGGGCGTCAACGGTTACGGCGGCAGCGGTCTGGGCAACAACCAGGCTGACTACGCGCAAATCAAGTTCCAGCCAACCGACGGCCAACTGCTGGGCAACACCGGCACCGTGAAGATCGACATCACCCCGGTAGCGGATGCGCCGACCGTGAGCGTGGCCGACAACAGCGTGAAGTCGACCGGACTGATCAAGGAAGTCTGGACTGGTCTCTCGGGTCTGGGCACCAACGGCAACGGCGCGGATTCGACCACGTTGAAAAACGTCATTGACGGTGCGGGCACACCGAACACCAGCACTAACGTCAACAACGTGCAGTCCGACGGCAGCGTGACCGCCGGTACTGCCTCGAAGACCTCGGGCCTGATCTATCTGGAAGCCGGCAAGACCTACACCTTCAGCGGTATCGGCGATGACAGCCTGTTGGTGACCATTGGCGGCAAGAGCGTGGCATCGACCACGTGGGGCGCGGGCGGTAACCTCAACGGTTCGTTCACCCCGACCACCAGCGGCTACTACACCCTGGACATCTACCACCACAACCAGAGCGGCCCGGGCAGCTACGACGTCAACCTGTCGGTCAACGGCAGCACGCCGATCGACCTGAGCAGCGCTGGCGTACCGATCTACACCGGCGTGCAGGATCTGGTGAATTCGGGCGTGACCGTCTCCGATCTGCACGGCAGCAACGGCGAAGGCTATTACGACGGCTACAAACTCAACACCGGCGCCGAAGGCACCACGGTGAAACTGTCGGCAATCACCACCGCACTGACTGACACCGACGGCTCGGAAACCCTGAGCGTGAAGATCAGCGGCGCGCCAGTCGGCTCGGTGCTCAGCGATGGCGCGGGCCATACCTTCACCGTCACCGCCAGCAGCGGCGACGCCAACGTCACCGGCTGGAACCTCGGCAGCCTGACCGTGACCCCGCCGCCGTACTACAACGGCCAGTTCAACCTGACCGTGACCTCGACCTCCACCGAAATGGTCGGCGGTTCGGCGAGCAGCACCGCGACCATTCCGGTCACCGTGGTGCCGGCGGTCTACAACGCCATTGTCGCCACGTCGGCCGATGACACCGTCAGCGGCACCGATGGCAACGACATCATCGTCGCCGACATCGGTGGCCTGACCGTGGTCCCGGGTACCAACTACAACATCGCCTTCATGGTCGACAGCTCCGGCAGTATGAGCAGCTCGTCGATCAATGCGGCCAAGGATTCGCTGACGTCGGTGTTCAACACCCTCAAGCAGAGCCTGGGCGGCAGCAACTCGGGTACGGTGAACATCTTCCTGGTGGACTTCGATACCCAGGTCAACAAGTCGGTGTCGGTGAACCTCAACGACCCGAATGCGCTGACCCTGCTCAAATCCGTACTCGACTCGATGAGTTCCGGCGGCGGCACCAACTATGAGGACGTGTTCAAAACCACGGCCAACTGGTTCCAGAGTGCCGACGCTGTGGCCAACACCGGGGCGAAAAACCTCACGTACTTCATCACCGACGGCCAGCCGACCTACTACCAGAGCGGCGAGCAGACCAACCCGACGCTGTACGGCAGCGTGAAGTTCGACAGCGTGGTGACCACCAGCAACTACAAGCTGGGCGACACCTTCAGCACCTACATCGACAACACGCATTACCTGAGCATCAACGCCAGCGGTTTTGCCCAGTTGCAGACCTACACCGCCCGTTATGGCTGGAGCACCACCAATCTGGGCACCGTTCACGCGCAGGGCGACGGCACTTACGAGTTGTCGAGTCTGGCCGGTAGCGGCAGCAGCACCACCTCGACCACCACCGACAACTCGACCAGCAGCTTCGCGTTGCTCAGTGGCCTGTCGAATGTCGAGGCCATCGGCCTGAACAGCGGCGTCAGCCTCAACGACCTGAAACCTTACGATTCGGATAAAACGCCGCAGACCAACATTGATCCGAAGGATCTGGCCAACTCAATTATCGGCCACACCGAAGCGACGATGCCGGGCAACGACACCGTCAGCGGTGGCGACGGCAATGACATCCTCTTTGGCGATCTGGTGAGTTTCAACGGCATTGCCGGTGAGGGTTATCAGGCGATGCAGGCGTTCGTTGCCAAGGAAACCGGCGTCGACGTCAGCAAGGTCACCACCAGCAACGTGCACCAATACATCACCGAGCACTATCAGGCGTTCGATGTGTCCGGTGCGCATGATGGCAATGACACGCTGTTGGGTGGCGCGGGCAATGACATCCTCTTCGGCTCGGGCGGCAACGACCTGCTCGATGGCGGCAAAGGCAATGACATCCTGCTCGGCGGCACCGGCAACGACACACTGATCGGTGGTCAGGGCAATGACATCCTCATCGGTGGTTCTGGCGCCGACACCTTTGTCTGGAAGGCGGGCGACACCGGCAACGACGTGATCAAGGACTTCAAGGCCGCCGACGGTGACCGTATCGATCTGCGTGATTTGCTGCAGGGCGAGACTGGCAGCACCATCGACAACTTCCTGAAGATCACCACGGTCGACGGCACGTCGTCGCTGCAAGTCAGCTCGGCGGGCAAGTTCAACTCCGGCGATGCCGCAGCGGCGACCCCGGACGTGACGATCAAACTGGAAGGCAACAACTGGTCGAGTGCCAACATTCACAACCTGATTGCCGGCAGCGACCCGACCATCAAAGTCGACCACAACAACAGCTGATCCGTGAACAAAACGGCCGCCCCAATGGGGCGGCCGTCACGTTTGTGCTGACCGGACCGGTGACGATCGCGTCGCCGCCCCGCATACTCGCGCGCAGTTGGCTATGCTGCTGACAGCATGACGCTGGTTCATTTCTGAGGGATGCTCAATGTTTTACGTGCAACGCGATGCGCAAGGTCTGTTGATTCGCGTGGAAGCCGCGGCCTACGCCGAGGCCACGGAAACGCTGCCGGCCGACAGCCATGAAATCCAGGCCTGGTTCGCCAATGAAGTGGTGGAAACCAGCCTCAAACAGCTCAAGCAGAGCGACTTTGAAATGATTCGGGTACTCGACGACCTGATTCAGGTGCTGACCCAGAAAGGCGTGATCCGCGTCACCGACCTGCCACCGGCGGCCCAGGCCAAACTGATGGACCGGACCCAGGCGCGGGAAGCGTTGGGCGGGTTGAGTCAGTTGATCGATGAGGATGAGGGCGGATTGATCTGATCCCCCCGTAATCAAAAGCCTACCCTCACCCCAGCCCTCTCCCCGAGGGAGAGGGGGCCGACCGAGGTGTCTGGCGTTATAGATCGACCTGAGAAATCGAATCGATTATGGATTCAGCCCCCTCTCCCGGAGGGAGAGCGGCCAACCGAGGTGTCTGGCGCTATAAGTCGATTATGGATTCAGCGGAGCTCTTTCACGTCGGCGTATTACATCAATATCGCACGGTCAGTCCCCTCTCCCTCCGGGAGAGGGCTAGGGTGAGGGTTGCTTTTGCAATGACTCACCGCCAAGGCTTCGGCTCACCCAACAACTGCCCCTGAACCCCATACAAACCCATCTCGCGAATCACCGCCAACTCCCCTTGCGTCTCGACCCGCTCAGCAATCAGCGGCAGATCAATGCTGTGCGCCGCGCGCTGGATAGCCTCGATGAACAGCCGCTTGTCACTCTCCTGATCAATCGCGCGAATGTAGCTGCCATCGATCTTCAGGTACGCCAGCCCCAGCCGCGCCAAATTACCGATCATGCTGAAACGACCACCAAAGCGCTGCAGGCTCAGTGAGAAGCCCAGTTCGCGCAGGCGCCGGGTCAACTGCTCGAGCACCGCTTGTTCCGGCAATTGCTCCTCGCCGATTTCCAGGGTCAGGCGCTCGCCGAGGTTGGAATGTGCGCGCAAAATCTCGAAGACTTTGTTCAACGCCTGCGGATCGGCCAGGGTCGCCGAAGACAGGTTCAGCGCCAGCGAATCTTCATGTTCTTTCATCTGCTCCAGCACGCGCTCAAGCATCAGGCGATCCAGCCGCGCGGTCCAGCCGAAGCGCTCCAGCCATGGCAGAAAACGCCCGGCCGGGATGGTCTGGCCCTGATCATCGAGCAAGCGCGAGAGCACTTTGTAATGCAGCACCAGTTGCGTGTCTGCGGCGGCGACCACCGGCTGGAAATACAGCTCGAAACGTTGCTGACTCAAGGCCTGATCGAGCAAACGATGCCAGGCGTGGTGATCGTCGCCGACATCCGCCGTCAGGCTCTGATCGATGCACGCCCAGTTCTGCTCGCCCTGCCCTTCGGCTTGCGCCAGCGCCTGATCACCGAGGGTCAGCACCTGTTGCGGCGAATCGCCGTGAGTGAAGGGCGCCAGGCCGATCGACGCCACGGCAGCGACGTCGGTCGCGCCGGTGGCGTGCAGACTGCTCAAGGCATTGTCGAGGTTCTGCGCCAGTTGCAGCGCTTCTTCTCGAACCAGCCCCGGCGCCAGCACAGCGAACTCACCGCCACGAATCCGCGTGACAAGGTTCTGGGTTTCCGGGTACTTGGCGCATTCGCGAGACAACTGTTCGCCGACTGCTTTCAACAGTTCATCGGTGCGCTGACCGCCCAGACGCTGGTTGAGCCCGGCCAGATCCTTGACCCGCAACAGCAGTAGATAACCAGAACTGGCCTGCTCCGGATTGCTCACCCGATTGTTCAACTGCATCTCGAAATAACGCCGGTTGGCCAACCCCGTCAGGTTGTCCTGATAAGACTCGGCACGCAGTTTTTCACTGCGCTCGGCCTGCTCCTGAAACAGCGCCTTGAGCTTCTCGACCATCTGGTTCATCGCCTGCACCACGCGACGCAACTCAGGCGTGCGTGGCAATTCAGGCAGGCTGAGAAACTCGCGACGGGCGATGGCGTGAGACTGCTTGACCATGTAATCCAGCGGCTTCAATTGCCGGCGCAGCAGCAATGCGCCGAGCACCGCACTCACTGCGCCGCAGATCAGCAACCAGCCAAGGCTGCCCAACGCGCTCTGCCACAGCTTGGCCACGGCAAACATCGGATGGCTGACCACTTCGACCCGCGCCGCCTGCTCCCAGCCACGGCTGACCAGCGCGTCGCCACCAGCCGGTTCCAGACCGATCAGCTTGACGAACCAGTCCGGCACATTGCTGACCGCCGGAATGCCATTGCGCTCGACGATAGTCTGATCGGTCTTCAGATCGACCACGCGGATGCTCGCGTAATAACCGCTGTCGAAAATCGAACTGACCAGCAACTCGACCATCGCCGGGTCGTCGATATTCGGCGTCAGCGACAAGGCCAGCGCCGTCGCGGCGTCCTGCGCGTGGGAACGCAACTGGTTGACGTACTGGGTGCGCGAGCTCTCCAGACTGACCATGAAGCTGCCGGTGAAGGCGACCACCAGGAACAGACAGATAGCGATCAACAGCTGTTTGAACAAAGACATCTGAGCGCGTGCTCCTAGTTAGTCGTCTCGACCGGGAAACCTTCGGCCTGCATTTTCTTCAAGACATCCTGCCAGCGTGACAGGCGTTTGGTATCACCGACCTTTTTGTTGCCCTTGGCGCCCGGCAAATACAGACCTTCGGCATTGAAAGAGTAGACCGGCAGCAAATCGGTTCGCTGCGATGCCGGCTGGATCGGATCGATGAGGCTGTCGAGCACCAGCGGCATGGCATCGGGGGTGGCATAGTAAGTCAGGACCATGTGCGCGCGGTTCTGGCGCAACGCTTTGACATAGGTGATGCGCAGCTTGTCACTGGAAACGCCGAGATGGCGCAGGCTGAAATACTTGGCGATCGCATAGTCTTCGCAGTCGCCAGCGCCCTTCCACAGCGCCTCGATCGGCGTTTCCCAATAGTCGACCTCGTGCCACAGGTCGATGTCTTCGACGTAGCGCACCTGTTTGTTGAAAAACAGGTTCACCACTTTGAGCTTTTCCATCTCGCTAACCTGTTTCTGCGTAGCCAACAGATTCTGCCAGGCATCGATGCGCTGCTGCCCGACACCCAGCGGCCCATAGAGCGCCGTGGCTTTGCGGCTGATCGTGGAAAAATCCCAATCGGCATGCAGACCGCCCAGCATGACGCCGGCCAGCAGCAGTGCGCAGCCTAGCCAGCGCAGTGTCCGGGGGATCGCGAAACGTACCGCCACAGCAGAATTCCGGGGGGCAGGAAGGAAAGCGTTTGATGGTGAAGCTTAGCCCGGCAAAAAACAATGGCACCATGAGATCATCGGCGACACGCTAAACTTCAGTTGGCACCCAATGTTTTACAAGGTTTGACAACCTGTAGAGCAATCACTAGTGTCATTTGGATCCAAATCAGGCCGACATACAGGGTGCGTAGTCGTGACACAGAAGCCCAAACCGCTGCACAGCATTAAAGTCGATGGACCGATTCCTGCGCATCTGGCCCGGTCGGTGATCGAAGAAACCCTGCGCTCGGCAATCCTCGATGGGCGTCTGCCCTGCGGCACGGCGCTGCGCCAGCAGGATCTGGCCGATTTGTTCGGCGTCAGCCGCATGCCGGTGCGCGAAGCCTTGCGCCAGCTCGAAGCTCAGGAACTGCTGAGCGTTACCGCGCATAAAGGCGCAGTGGTTGCGCCGTTGATTCAAGGCGATGCCACCGAAACCTACGAGCTGCGCATCCTCCTCGAATCCGAAGCCATGCGCCAGTCGATTCCGCAGCTGACCTCGGCCGATCACACACGCGCCGCCGGTTACATCGAAGAGCTGGAAGCGCAACACGACTACACGGAAATCGGCCGGCTCAACCGTTTGTTCCACATGGCCCTGTACTGCAAAGCGCCCAATAAACGCTTGCTGCGACTGGTCGAAGACGGACTCAACGAAGAGGAACGTTTTCTGCGTTTCAACCTTGAGGCCATGGGCCTGGGCAAACTGTCCCAGGACGATCACCGGGCAATGCTGCAAGCCGTGCAGGATCGTGACGTTGAACTGTCAATCAAACTCCTCGAGCAGCACCTTAATCGGGGCGTCGAGGTGATTACCCGTTATCTCGCTACCCCCGCCGCGCAAAGCCGCAAAGCCGCTCGCTGAGCGCGCACCTCCCACGAATCACCCGCTTACAAATCCCCAAGCGATCTGCCCGCCCTCAGGTGGGCGGATCCGCGTGCCCGCTCTAACCTCCTCCGCGCCTATCAGTCCGCATTTGCAGCGTGCCGATGACGAATCGGTAATAGCCGTGGCGCTCATTTACCCGCACTCTTGAACGGCCAACCCCATAAAGAACGGGCGACGCGCCGCCCTGACGGCGCAGTCCCCGCACCAGGAACCTACGGAAGGAGCCTTGCCACGGGAAAAAGGAAGTCATGGCGCGGGGTCACGGCCAACTTCCGCCCCTTTTAAATCATTCAATTCTTATTGCTGGAAAGTTGCTTCGAGTGAGGCATTCACTCTTGTCGATCAATTTTGGCCGTTATTCGCCGAAAGGAGCAACTACGCCCAAATAAAACTTTACCCACAAGTTTTATCGGAACAACTCAACTTCAAAAAATAGCAAACTTAAAATAATTAAAAATATACTTGTTAACTACTTTGTCTGTGTATTAGCTTTTCTTCGCCAAGTTTGAACTTCGCCCTTCAACTCGGCATCAGCCCAATGCCTGCGGTACATCAGCAGCGCCTTATGGGCAGACATGAGGCCATGTCACAGGTATATCGATCCGCACTTATCCATCAGGAAAGAAGGCTGTCGTCCGTCGACAGAAAACAAGTAAGTCGTCGTTTCATTGATTGCGCAGTTTCCAGAGCAGTTCCATTACATATCAACGATAAAGGACATCATGATGCCCAATAAGAACCAACTCGCCCTGAAGAAAGCCGAACTTAGCATTCACCCGATCTTTTCCGAGATCACCTCGCTAACGGTCTTGCGTCGTTTCATGGAAACCCACGTGTTTGCCGTGTGGGATTTCATGTCGCTGACCAAACGCCTGCAGCAGGAGCTGACGTGCACCCGTTTGCCGTGGTTACCGCCGCGTGACCCTCACGCCGCCCGGTTGATCAACGAGATCGTTCTGGGTGAAGAATCGGATGATCGCCTGACGGAGGGTCATTACAGCCATTTCGAGTTGTACCTGGATGCGATGCGCGAAATCGGCGCGAGTACCACGGCCGTGGAGCGCTTTGTCGCCCTGCAACAGGAAGGGGTGAGCTATGACGTTGCGCTGCAAAGCGTCGAGGTGGATCCGGCCGCTGCGCAATTTGTCCGCGACACCTTGCGTACCGCCCTGCATGCACCAGGACACAGCGTGGCGGCGGCGTTTCTGCACGGTCGCGAGAGTGTGATCCCGACCATGTTCCAGCGCATTCTTGACGACTGGGGCATCGGCATCGAACAGGCACCGACCTTCCGTTACTACCTGGAACGGCACATCGAGGTCGACTCCGAAGACCACGGCCCGGCGGCAGAACACCTGCTCGAACGCCTGGTCGCCGGCGATCCGCAGCGCGAGGCCGAGGTCTACGCCAGCGCCATCGCCGCCGTGGAGAGTCGCATCGCCCTGTGGAACGGCCTGCGCCTGAGCATGCGCGAACCGTTGGCGGAGGTGGCCCAATGAACGCCGCCGACTATCAATCCTTTGCCGACGCCTGGGAGAACCGCGCCACCATCCGCACTCGCCCCCGACGCGTGCTGGAAGACGATGAACGCCTGATCTACCCGCTCAGCCGCCAACCACTGGTGCTCAGTGAAACCTTCCTGCGCGAGTGCCCGCAACAGCGTGATTTCGCCTTGGTGCAGACGCTGTACAAGTTCATCAACGACGTGGTGATTTTCGAAACCGAGATCGTCGACAAGACCGCACGCAGCATCGCCAAGAACCGCTTCGCCGTGGCCTTCCCGTTTGCCTGTCGTTACGACGCGATGACCGTGGTGGTCGATGAGGATTATCACGCGCTGGTGGCGATGGATTTCATGCAGCAAACGGTAGCGATGACCGGCATCGAGCCGATTCAGTTGCCCGATGAGATCGAGTTGAGCCGGGCGATTCCTGCGGCTGTAGCGCTGGCACCGGAGCACCTGCGCAGCGCGGTGGAATTGATCTGCGTGGCCATCGCCGAAAACACCGTGACCGGCGATGTCGCGGCGTTCGCCCGCGATGACACGGTCAAGCCGTCGATCAAAGGTCTGATGGCCGATCACTTGCTCGACGAAGGTCGTCATTCGAGTTTCTGGGCGCGGATGGTGCGTATCTATTGGCACACCGCCAACGCGGCGGATCGCGAAACCATCGCGCAGATTCTGCCGGTGTTCATCGGCCACTACCTGACCAACGACATCCAGAAAGCCTTCGATCTGCGCCTGATCGACGCACTGCCGGTCAGCGAGGCGACGCGCCGTTCGCTCAGGGATGAAATGGCCGGGCTGGCCTTTCCGATCAATCGCCACCATCCGCTGGTGGGCAACATCGTCAAGTTCTTCCACAACAGCTCGCTGCTCGACACGCCCTGCGTGCAGCACGCCTTGCGCGATTACCTGGTTTGACAAGGAGGCCGACATGAAACGTCTCGACATTTTGCTGATTGGCGCCAGCCAGGCCATGACCGACCTGGCGCAGGAACTGGAACAACACGGTCACTCCTTGCAGCGCAGCGGCGTTGCGGCATCGACGGTGGATTTGATCATCGACGATGGCTTTATTGGCGCTGGCGACTTCTGCGCTATCCCGCATTTGCATCTGCGTCTGGGTGTTGGCGTGCAGAGCCTTGGCGGTTTGCCGTCACTCGATTTGCTGTGTTTTCTTGGCTCGTCACTGATCAGCCGCGTGCCGATTGCCGATGAGCCATCGGGAAACGGTCAGGCATTGCGACAGCGGGTGCTGACCCAAGTGGTGGACGAAGTGGCGTTGCTGGTCAGCCGCTTCTCCCGTGACGCTGAGTATCTTCAGCAGGCCGGATCTGTGCCGGCGCCGGATTTCGAGCGGATGGAAAATCTGCTGTTTCTCGACAACCTGGCTTACGTCCATCAGCGCAACGACACCGCGAATGTGGCGCTGCTGAAACAGGCGCAAGTGCCAGTCATCGAGCGTCTGCAACAGAGCTTGATTCGCCACGCCGAACGGCCGGCACTGCACCTTGGCGAACAGTCGCTCAGCTACAGCCAGTTGCACGACTACAGTCGCGCGATTCAACAGCAAATGCTGCCTTTGCTCGAGCAACATCCGCAACCGTGGGTGGTCGGCATCTGCCTGCCGAAAAGCCCGGCGTTGTTCGCATCGATTCTGGCGGTCCTCGGCAGTGGCGCGGTGTATTTGCCGCTGGAGCCGAGTCATCCGTTGCAGCGCCAGCAATACATTCTGCAAAACGCAGGCGCGCTGCTGTTGTTGCATGACGGCGAGCATCCGCTTGGCGAAACCATGGCGGGGCTGGACGTCAGCCGCATCGACAGCGCCGAGGCAGATCTCAGCCAACCGTTGATGCGCCGCCGCCCCGAACTTGATGCAGCGTGCATGGCGCTCTACACCTCGGGCACCACCGGCCATCCGAAGGGTGTGCTGCTCAGCCAGGCCAACCTCGCGCACTTCACCGCGTGGTACGCCGATTACGTGCAGTTGCAGGCAGAAAGTCGAGTCTTGCAGTTCTCGTCGCTAAGCTTCGATTCGTCGCTGATCGACATCTTCCCGACCCTGCTCGAAGGCGCCGAACTGGTGGTGCCCGACGACACGCAACGGCGCGATCCGCTGCAACTGGTCGCGTTGATCCGCCGCCGGCAACTGACCCACGCGTTCCTGCCGCCAGCGCTGTTGAGCATCCTGCCGCTGGAGCAACTGGAAGGCGTGCAAGTGATGACCGGCGGCGACGTCTGCGAGCCGTTCGTCATCGAGCAACTGACCCGTCAGGGCACGCTGCACAACCTTTACGGCCCGACCGAAGCCACGGTGCTGATCACCGCCCGCCGGCTCACACCGGGTGACAGCAACCGCAGCCTCGGCGCGCCGATCGCCAACAGTCAGGTGCTGATCCTCGATGACGATTTGCAACCGGTACCACAGAACACCGTCGGCGAATTGTTTATCGTCGGCCCCGGCGTCTGCCTCGGTTATCTGAACAACCCACAGCAGACTGCCGAGCGTTATCTAACCTTGGATTTGCCGGACGGCCAAACGCTGCGCGCCTACCGCAGCGGCGACATGGCCAAGTGGGGCGAGGACGGTATCGAGCTGTGCGGACGGCGCGACAATCAGGTGAAAATTCGCGGCTTCCGGGTCGAGCCGGAAGAGATCGAACGCTGCCTGCGCGAGAGCCAGTTGTACCGGCAAATCGCAGTGGTGATCGACTCTCAGCGACGGATTCTGGCGTTCCTCGCCCAGCCGCAATCGGACATCGCGCGCGAAACGCTAAAGGCTCACGCCCGGCAGTTTTTGCCCGACTACATGCAACCCGTGGCGTGGTCTGAACTGTCGAGCATGCCGTTCGCCAGCAACGGCAAGGTCGACCGCAAAGCGCTGCTGGAACTGCCGGTGAGCGTGCAGGACAGCGGGCCGAAATGCCTGCCGGCGAATGCCGATGAAGCACTGTTGCTGGAGATCTGGGCGGAATTGCTGGAGCTGCCCACCAGCGATATTTCCACTGACGAAAGCTTCTTCAATCTCGGTGGTCACTCGATTCTGCTGTCGCGAATGTTGCTGCGGCTGCGTGAGGAGTTCGGGCGCAGCATCTCGATCAACCGCTTCATCGAACTGCCGACCATCATCAAACTCGCGACGCTGGTGCGCGGCACCGATGACAGCACGGTGCTCAGCGCTCAAGCCATGGCCGACGCCGAGCGCGCACTGGATATCGAGCCACTGCCGATCAGTCGCATGGGTGATGTGCACAAGGTCATCGTCACCGGGGCCAATAGTTTTGTTGGCGTGCACATCGTCGAGGCGCTGCTCGGCTGGGGCGCCAGCGAAGTGGCGTGTCTGGTGCGCGATGGCGGCGGGCAAACGGCGGCGCAACGCTTTGCCGAGTCACTGCGGGAAAACCGTCTGGAGCATCTGGATCTGAGTCGCGTGCGGGTTTACGCGGCAGATATCACACGCCCGCAACTGGGCCTGGACGACGACGATTATCAGCGCCTCGATCGTGAGTTCGGCGCGTTGGTGCATAACGCCGCCAACGTCAATCACGTACTCGATTACGAGTCCCTGGCGGCAGACAACGTCGAGCCGATTTTTGCGCTGCTGCGTTTGTGCGAAGGGCAGAGAAAAAAGGTTTTCAATTTCGTCTCGACGCTGTCGGCTTCAAGTACGGTCGACGATGCGGGGCGAGTGCTGGAATTGCCTGCCGCGCAAACGCCGCCGATCTACATTCGCAACGGCTACAACCTGTCGAAATGGGTCGGCGAGCGCATCCTCGAACGAGCGCGGGAGCGCGGCGTCCGGGTCAATCTGTACCGCCCCGGCAACATCAGTTTCAACAGCTTGAGCGGCGTTTGTCAGCCGCACAAAAACCGTCTGATGCTGATGCTCAAAGGCTCGATCCAGCTCGGCCAGGTACCGGCGTTCGCGCTGAATTTCGACCTGATGCCGGTGGACTTTCTCGCCCGCTTCATCGCCTTCCACGCCAGCCGTTATTCGCCCGACCGCGCGGTGTTCAATCTGCATAACCCCGAGCCTTTGAGCTGGGACGCCTACGTCGCTTCGTTCCGCGAAACCGGCAGCGAGTTCGCGCTGGTCAGTGTCGCCGACTGGCAGCAGCAACTGAACCGCGTCGACGCCGATAACGCGCTGTTCGGCGTGCTCGGTTTCTATCTCAACGGCTTTGAAGAAGACATCGGCGACATCTCCCTGATCGGCCACGCCAACGCTGAAGCCGGCGTACAGCAGATGGGCGCGCATTACCCGCAGAAATCCCCGGCGCTGCTGCGTCGCGGCTGCGACTACCTGAAAGAAATCAACTTCATCTGATCCAACAAAAGGAGCAACACCATGAGCACTCTGCAACCCGATACCCTGATCAAAAACCCCCATGGCTGCCACGTTGTGTCTTCGGTAGAAGTGTCGGCGGACGCCGCACAGGTCTGGGCGGTGGTGGGCAACTTCGCCGGTTTCGACCGTTTCATTCCAGCGCTGTCGCACATCGAAACAATCGGCGAGGGCGTGTCTTCGCTGCGCAAAAAATGCTTCAAGGATGGCAACCTCGTGGTCGAGCAACTCAACTCCCGCGATGAAAACGCGCGGAGCATGACCTGGACGACGATTTACAACACGTTGGGGGTGGCCAATCTGTGGGCGGCGATGAATGTGGAAGCGCTGGGCACAGGCAAATCCAGGGCAACCTGGACGATCATTGCCGAGCCGGCTTCGGGCGGTAAGGAGGCGTTGCCGGGGTTCAAGGATTTTGTGCAGGGGTTTGCGGATGATGCGATGGGGAATGTGCTGAAGCTGTTTGTCTAAGGCTTCGGCTTTGCGGTGAATGCACCACCGCTTTCGCGAGCAGGCTCGCTCCCACAGGGAAATGCATTCCAAATGTGGGGGCGAGCCTGCTCGCGAAGAACGATACCGCGGTCAGATTTTGAAGCTGTCGACCAATTGCTTCAGACGGTTAGCCTGCTGCGACAACGCATCACAATCCTTCAACGTTTCATTGAGGTTGGCGACGCTCTGCTGGTTCAGCAGGTTGATCTGGTTAACGTCGACGTTGAGGGTTTCCACCACGGCGGTCTGCTCTTCGGTCGCCGCTGCCACCGACTGGTTCATCCCGTCGATTTCGCCGATACGCTGGGTCACGCTGACCAGACGCAAACCGGCCTGGTTGGCCACTTCCACGCTCTGCTCGCTGGACGCCTGACTGGCGTTCATCGTGGTCACCGCTTCGCGCGAACCGATCTGCAACGACGTGATCATCTTGTGGATCTCTTCCGCCGACTCCTGGGTGCGATGGGCGAGGTTACGCACCTCGTCCGCCACCACCGCAAAACCACGCCCGGCTTCACCGGCACGCGCAGCTTCGATCGCCGCGTTGAGCGCCAGCAGGTTGGTCTGTTGCGAGATGCCTTTGATCACATCAAGGATGTGGCCGATGTTGTCGGTGCTGGCATTCAGGGTTTCAATCTGCGTGCACGACAGGCTGATTTTCTGCGACAACTCGGTCATCGCTTGAATCGTCTGCTCGACTACCTGACGACCGTCATCAGCCTGCTCGCTGGCGCCGCTCGCGTGTTGCGAAGCATCGGCGGCGTTGCGCGCGATTTCCTGAGTGGCGGCGCCCAACTCGTTGATCGCGGCAGCCACGCTGTTGGTGCGCGCGCTTTGTTCGTCGGAACCGACGATCGAAGCATTGGAAGACGCCATCACGCGCTGCGACAAGTCATGCACATGGCGGGTTGCCGAGGACACTTCGGAAATCGACGCGTGAATCCGTTCAACGAACTGGTTGAATGCGCTGCCCAATTCACCGAATTCGTCTTTGCTCTCAACCACCAGACGACGGGTCAGATCGCCTTCGCCCTGAGCAATGTCCTGCATCGCACGACCCATGGTGGTCAGCGGACGCATCAGGACATTGATCAACAGGCTCAGCAGCAGCGCAATCGCAGCCACAGCAACAAACATCGCGATCAGCGCCGAGGTGCGAAATTGGCTGAGTGCGGCGTAGGCTTTATCGCGATCAATCGACAGACCGATGTACCACTGCGCATTCGGCAGATCGCTCACCGGGGTGAACGACAGAATACGTTCCTGGCCATTGAGCACCACGTTCTGGTTGCCCTTCTCGATGCGCACGCTGGTGTTCGGGTAGATGTCTTTCAGGTTTTTCATGACCTGATCTTTGTCCGGGCTGACGATCACCTGACCGTCGGCGCTGACCAGAAACGCATGGCCAAGGCCACCGAAGTCCACCGAGTTGATGATCTTCACCAGGGTTTCCAGGCTCAGGTCACCACCGACCACGCCAAGCAGCTCGCCGTTCTTTTTCACCGGCATGGCGATGGTTACCACCAACCCGCCAACCGCTGCCATGTACGGCGGCGTCAGCATGGTTTTGTCAGCGATCACGGCTTGTTTGTACCAAGGACGCTGACGCGGGTCGTAGCCGTCCGGCATCTTCGCGTCAGGACGCTGGGTGAACACACCGTTGGCCTGACCGACGTAGGTGAACTGGAAGTTCGAAGTGAACGCTGGTTGATCGACCAGACCCGGGAAGTCCGCGTCCTTGCCCTGATGGGCAACGTTCTGCGCGAGGTTTTCCAGCACCAGAATCCGCCCGCTCATCCAGTTCTGCACGCTGCTGGCGGTCAGGTCACCGGCCTGCTGCACGGAGGACTGAAGGTTCTGGCGAATGGTGTTTCGCTGCAGGTAGTCGTTGTAGAGGGTGAACAGCGCGAACGCCAGGACCACGACGCCCGAGGCGGCCAACAGGATTTTATGGCTGAACTTGAGATTCATTTCATGGGACTTCTTATGCCAAAAGTGGGGATGCGTTCCGGATGCAACATTCCATGTACAGCGCAGGCAGCGTTCTAACGGCTGCTCTGATTTGGTGCACGCATGTCTCACCAGTCTGTCGGCACGTGTCGGAGAAATCTTAGGGTTGAGCGGGAAATGGATGGAGTTTCTGCAGGATTCCCGCCGAACGGCGTGCCAGAGCGTTCGCCCCGATGTTTTTCATGGTTGATGTTCGGGTGGCAGTTGCAAATTTCGTAACCCTTGATGACAATGCGAGTAATTATCATTTGTGACGTTGGCGTTGATGTCCTCACCTGAGTTTGCAGTACAGGCGCTTTACAGTAGTCATCACGGCTGGCTTAACGCTTGGCTGCGCGCGCGGCTGGGCAATGCGGCAGATGCGGCGGATCTGGCGCAGGACACTTTCCTGCGCCTGTTGCAGCGCACCGAACGCCTCGAACTCAAGTCGCCTCGCGCCTTCCTGCGCACGATTGCACGTGGGTTGGTGATCGATCATTGGCGCCGAGAGGAAATCGAACGTGCCTATCTCGAAACGATCGCCCATTTGCCTGAAGCAGAAACACCGAGTGCCGAAGCCCGGGCGCTGGTGATCGAATTGCTGGAGAGCATCGCGCGCATGCTTGAAGGACTGAAGCCGAAAGTGCGTCAGGCCTTTCTGCTGGCGCAGTGCGAAGGTTTAACCCACAAGCAGATCGCCGAACAGATGGGGCTTTCCCTGCGTTCGGTTGAACGTTACGTCGCCGACGCCCTGTATCACTGCTATGTGCTGCGGTATGAAAGCTGATGCCGGTGGATAACGTCTCAGTCGGTCGCCGCGCCGAGCCTCGACAGCACGTAGTCAAACAAGCCATCCATTGGCTGCTGCGCTTGCGCAACAACCATGGCAACCCGCGGTTGAATCGCCAGTGCGAACAGTGGCGCGCCGAACACCATGAGCACGAACTGGCCTGGCAACGGGTGCAGTCGCTGCAAGCCGAGTTGAGCAATAACCTGCGTGCGGTGCCCGGTGCGCAAGTGGCGTTCAACACCCTGGAAAACAGTGCTCAGGGTCTTGGCCGGCGACAGGCCTTGAAGCTGTTGTCTGGCGCATTGCTGATGGGCTCCGCCGCGTGGCTGGCCAAAGACACGGCCGCGTGGCAGCAATGGAGCGCCGATTACGCTACGGCGACGGGCGAGCGGCGCGGCTTTCAGTTGCCGGATGGCACGCGGATCGAACTGAACACCGCGAGTGCAGTGGATCTGGATTACACCGCACAGCAGCGGCTGATCAAACTGACGCGCGGCGAAATTATTGTCACCTGTGGCGGCTCCGACGAGGGCGCGCCGTCTGATCGGCCGCTGCGGATACAAAACCGTCACGGTACTTATGAACCTTTCGATGCCCGATTCATCCTGCGTCAGGAACATGATTGCACTCGGCTCAGCGTCACCCATGGTCAGGTTGCGATCCGCTCCGGCGGCACTTCGGTGGAAGCATTGGCCGGGCAGAGTTATCTGATCGATCACCATCGGGTTCGCCCTGCACCGCCGCTGGCTATGGATGCTGGCGCTTGGGTTGACGGCTTGATCGTCACGCGCAATATGCGTCTTGGTGATTTTCTCAGCGAAGTCAGCCGTTATCGTCAGGGCTTTCTGAGTTGTGCGTCTGACGTTTCCGAGTTGCGTCTGTCCGGCGTATTCCGCCTGGAAGACACCGACAAGCTGTTGGCGATTCTGCCGCAGACGTTGCCGGTGCAATTGCGCTATCGCACGCGTTGGTGGGTGACGCTGGAGCGCGTTGCCTGAAATTATTTTGGCGGGTTTTCGCTGCAGGTCCGGCTTAGTCAGTAAGCACTTCAATTCAAGCGTTTGCGACTTCCTACGGAAACCTACAATGACTGTCCGCGCCACCTGTAAGAACACTCTGAATTTAACTGCAGAATCGGGCCTGTTGCGCCACGCCGTTCGGGCAGCGCTTTTTTCCACGGTGCTGGGCGTTGGTGTGATGCCCGGTTTGAGCATGGCGGATAATCCAGCGGCCAGTGAACTCAGCCATCGCTACAACATTGCAGCGGGCCCGTTGGGTGAGGCGCTGAATCAATTTGCACGTCAGGCTGGCATCACGTTGTCGACGACCCCGCAGCAAACTCAGGGCCGGCAATCGCCGGGCGTACAGGGTGAATATTCGACCGATCAGGCGTTAAGCCATTTGCTTGGTGGCTCCGGTCTGGAAGCGGTCAGCCAGGATGGCAGCAGCTACGTCCTGCGCCCGCTCGCTGAAACCGAAGCGCTGGCCCTGCCAACCACCGATATCAAAGGTTTCGCCCTCGGCAACGCCTTGGGCAGCATGGATGGCTACAACGCCACGCACAGCCAGATCGCCACCAAGACCAGTACGGCGTTGCTGGAAACCTCGCAAAGCGTATCGGTGGTCACTCGCGAACAAATGGATGACCAAGGCTCGCAGACTGTCTCGCAGGCAATGCGTTACACGCCGGGTGTGCTGACCAATCCGTACGGCGCGACCCATCGCTATGACTATGTGGCGATGCGCGGTTTCAACGACGGCTCGGTCGACAACATCTACCTCGACGGCCTCAAGTCGATGGGTGACAGCGGTACTTACAGCACCATGCAAGTCGATCCGTATTTTCTTGAGCGCGTCGACATTCTCAAGGGACCCTCGTCGGTGCTGTACGGTCGCAGTTCGCCTGGCGGCCTGGTGGCGCTGACCAGCAAAAAACCGCTCTACGAGGCTTACCATCAGGTGCAAGCCACGTTCGGCACGCAGGGGCAGCGCGGGGTCGGTTTTGACTTCAGCGGCCCGGTCGATGACGACAAGCGTATTGCCTATCGTCTGACCGGGTTAACGGATCAGTCCGACACGCAATTCGACCACAACAAAGAAAAACGCTTCGCCCTCGCACCGACGTTGAGTATCGATTTCAGTGAAGACACTTCGCTGACGTTGCAGGCGTATCTGCAACACGATCCGGATGGCGGCTACCACGGCGGTGTACCGGCCGACGGCACCATTCATCAGCGCAATGGCAACCGCATCTCGCCACACTTCTTCGAAGGCGAACCGGGCGTCGATGGCTATTCCCGTGATCAGCAATCATTCGGTTATCAATTCGAACATCGCTTCAACGACGTCTTCACCGCTCGCCAGAATTTCCGTTACCTTGATTCCAAAGTAAACATGGATCAGGTCTACGCCTATGGCTGGACCTCGCCGAGCAGCAACGAGCTGAACCGCTATTACACCGGCGGGGATGAGCGTCTGCATGCGTTTATCGTCGACAACATGCTCCAGGCTGAATTTTTCACCGGCGCGACCAAACACACGGTGCTCATGGGCGCCGACTATCAGCGGCGCAAAACCGTGGTCGACTGGACCAGCGGCGGTCTTGCACCGATCAATGCATTCAACCCGGTGTACGGCAACTCGACGGTCGATATGTATGGCGAGACCAGTTACCTGCGGCGTCTGGAGCAGACCGGGGTTTACCTGCAAGACCTGATCGAGATGGACAAGTGGCGCTTCTCGCTGGGCCTGCGTCAGGACTGGGTCGAGACTTCGGACGAAAACCGTATCGCTGAAGCCGGGCGTCCGGTTGACACAGAGATCAATGATCGCCGCACCAAGCTAACTGGCCGTGCGGGTGCGCTGTACCTGTTCGATAACGGACTGGCGCCATACATCAGCTACTCCGAGTCGTTTAACCCGAACTCCTACGCTGACAGCGCCGGCAATCCTTTGGCACCTACCGACGGAACACAGTGGGAAGTCGGTATGAAGTATCAGCCGCCAGGCACTGACAATTTGTTCACCGCGTCGCTGTTCCGCATCGATCAGGAGAATCTGGCGACCAAACTGCCGCAGGAAAACTTCTATCGTGCGGTCGGTGCCGTCCGCTCTCAGGGTCTGGAACTGGAAGCGCACATGCAGTTGACCGATAACCTCAAAGTCCTCGGCAGCTACACCTTCACCGATATCGAATACTCGAAGTCGATGGTCAGCACCTTGAGTACGCCGACAGACGTAATCGAGAACAAGGGCAACTCGCCGACACAGGCCCCGCGTCATATGGCGTCGTTGTGGGCGGACTACAAGTTCGACAACGCGGCACTCGATGGCCTGCGACTCGGCGGCGGCGTGCGTTATGTCGGCTACAGCTGGGCCGATGCGGAAAATACCCTCAAGGTGCCTTCCTACACGCTGTTCGATGCCTCGATTGGCTATGACTTGGGCAAGGTCGGCTTGAAGGCCGTTGATGTTCGTCTGAACGCGAACAACCTGACCAATGAGTCCTACGTCGCTTCCTGCGCAAGCCTGAACTTCTGCTACATGGGCGAAGAGCGCAACGTGGCGGCGACGGTGAGCTACCAGTTCTAAACCTTTCGTCCTGTGCATAAAAAAGCCAGCCTCTGATTTTTCAGGGGCTGGCTTTGTCGTTTCTGTGGGGAAATTCTCATGCGTGCGTTTCTGGTGTTGTTGCATCGTTATATCGGCTTGGCCACCGCAGTTTTTTTGCTGCTTGCCGGGGTCACGGGAAGCATTCTGGCGTTCAATCATGAGCTGGATGAATGGTTGAATCCGCAGTTTTATGCGGCGTCTGCAGTGGGTGAGCGACTGCCGCCCGGTGATTTGGTTGATGCCGTGCAGAGTGCCCATCCAAGGTTACAGGTCTGGTACATGGAGTACCCGAATGAGGCGGGCCACACCGCGTTGCTTGCGATGGTTCCGCGTAACGATCCGGGGACCGGCCAGCCATTCACTGAGCGTAATCAGGTGTTCTATCTGGATCCGGTGAGTGCTGAGCAAAAGGGCCAGAGGTATTGGGGGGAGTGCTGTTTTCAACGGGAGAATTTTGTCCCGTTCATTCTTGAGTTCCACTACAACCTGACGTTGCCGGGTAATTGGGGATTGTTGTTGATGGGTCTGGTTGCCATTGCCTGGGTGATCGATTGCTTCGTTGCGCTGTGGCTGACATTGCCGCGAGGAAAGCCATTCTGGAAAAAGTGGTCGACCGCCTGGAAGGTGAAGGGTGGGCATGCCTATCGACTCAACTTCGATCTACATCGTGCTGGGGGGTTGTGGCTGTGGTTGTTGCTCCTGCCGATCGCTGTCAGCAGCGTCGCCATGAACTTGCCGAGCCAGGTATTCAAGCCTGCGGTTTCGTTGTTTTCACCGATTGAACCGAGCGTCTACGAGGCTCGAGGCCGAATGCCCCCTTCACAGTTGGGGGTGACGCAATTGAGTTATCAACAGGCGTATGAGAGGGCGTTGCAGGAGGGGAAAAGGTTAGGACTGACAGCGGCGATCGGGGAATTGTATTACAGCTTTGAGTACAACTTCTACGGCGCTGGTTTTGGACAGCACGACACCGAAGCCCATGGCAAATCCTGGTTGTTCTTTCATGGTACGGACGGGCGATTGTTAGGGCAGGAGATTGCTGGGCAGGGAACGTTGGGAGAGCAATTTTATCGGTTGCAGTTACCGATACATGGAGGACGGATCATTGGAGTTACAGGGCAGGTAATGATCGCGGTGTTAGGTATTTTGATGGCGGGTTTGTCGGGGACTGGCGTCTACATCTGGTGGCGCAAATGGCAGGCTCGACGTATCAGCAAGGCACGTAAAGCTGTTTGATCATTGGTTTTGCAGGTCCTGAAATGACAAAACCCCTGTCTGCGTTAGCAGACAGGGGTTTCGGAATTCAATCTTGACGATGACCTACTCTCACATGGGGAAACCCCACACTACCATCGGCGATGCATCGTTTCACTTCTGAGTTCGGGATGGGATCAGGTGGTTCCAACGCTCTATGGTCGTCAAGAAATTCTGTATCTGGCCCGTCAACACGGTAACAAGCCAGCAAAAACGGTTACTTCTACTAAAACAAAACCCCAACTGCTTTCGCAATTGGGGTTTCGGAATTTAATCTTGACGATGACCTACTCTCACATGGGGAAACCCCACACTACCATCGGCGATGCATCGTTTC
>NZ_AKJR01000205.1:0-9784 GCF_000282235.1 Pseudomonas sp. GM24
CGGCAGCTCCTACAGGGGAACGCCATCTCATGTAGGAGCTGCCGAAGGCTGCGATCTTTTGATCTTGAAACTGGTATCCCCGGTCCACAGCCTTATAATGCCCGCCTTTGCACAAACAGCAGGCTGTCCCACCTTGGCAAACATAGATAACCCGGTCGCCGAAATGGCTCCCGACGGCTTTTACCGCGTCGCGTTGGGCGTTGAGTACAAAGGCTCGCGTTACAGCGGCTGGCAGCGTCAGTTGACGGGTGTGGCGACGGTGCAGGAAGAGCTGGAAAAAGCCCTGTCGAAAGTCGCCAACTCACCGGTTTCGCTACAGTGCGCCGGACGCACCGACGCCGGCGTGCATGCCTGCGGACAAGTGGTGCACTTTGATACAACGGTCGATCGTTCGCTGAAAGCCTGGGTCATGGGTGCCAACATCAATCTGCCCCATGACATCAGCGTCAGTTGGGCGCGGGTGATGCCGGCGCATTTCCATGCGCGGTTCAAAGCCATCGCCCGGCGCTATCGCTACGTGATCTACAACGATCAGATTCGCCCGGCGCATCTCAATGAAGAAATCACCTGGAATCATCGCCCGCTGGATGTCGAGCGCATGGCCGAGGCCGCGCAGTATCTGATCGGCACTCACGATTTCAGCGCGTTCCGCGCCGGTCAGTGCCAGGCCAAGTCGCCGATCAAGAAGATGCATCACCTGCGCGTGACCCGTCACGGCAAGATGATCGTGCTCGATATTCGCGCCAATGCCTTCCTGCATCACATGGTGCGCAATATCGCTGGCGTGCTGATGACCATTGGTGCTGGCGAGCGTCCGGTGGAGTGGATGAAGGAAGTCCTCGAAAGCCGCGAGCGCCGCTCCGGTGGGGTGACCGCGCATCCGTACGGCTTGTATCTGGTACAGGTCGAGTACCACGACGAATTTCCGTTGCCCGAGCGTTTTATCGGGCCACATTTCCTTACGGGTTTCTCCGAACTTGACGGCTGACGCCCTCGAACGCTTTTGTTACCATCCGGGACTTTCCCGGATTTTGCCTCGGAGTTTTTCTCGATATGTCAGCCGTTCGCAGCAAGATCTGCGGGATTACCCGCATAGAAGATGCGCTGGCCGCCGTTGAGGCCGGGGCGGATGCGATCGGGTTTGTGTTCTATGCCAAGAGTCCGCGTGCGGTAACCGTACAGCAGGCGCGGGCGATTATTCAGGCATTGCCGCCGTTTGTGACTACCGTAGGGCTGTTCGTCAATGCCAGCCGTTGCGAGTTGGGTGAAATCCTCGACGCCGTGCCGCTGGATTTGTTGCAGTTTCATGGTGATGAAGACGCTGAAGACTGCGAAGGCTGGCATCGTCCGTACATCAAGGCGTTGCGGGTCAAGGCCGGTGATGACATTGCGGCGGCGGTTGATGCCTATCCGAGCGCCAGTGGCGTGCTGCTCGACACTTATGTCGAAGGTGTGCCCGGCGGAACCGGTGAGGCGTTCGACTGGTCATTGATTCCGCAGACGTTGAGCAAGCCGTTGATTCTCGCGGGTGGTTTGACCCCGGAGAACGTCGCAGATGCCGTGGAACGGGTAAAACCGTATGCGGTGGATGTCAGTGGCGGGGTGGAAGCGAGCAAAGGCATCAAGGATCACGCAAAGATCCGCGCGTTCATCAACGCCGTAAAAGGAATATAGGAACCTGCCGGTTCCGATATTGATGTGACGGCTGGCAGTCTGCCGCCGTCCATCAATGCACTTGCACAAAGCAGGCGCGGCTGAGGGTTTCTGGATCGCACGCAGGTCATGTTTCGCGCTGATCGTGGCAGTCCGGCAACCATCGCCACACACATGAATTTAGCTGAAGGGCATACGCGGGGCTGCGAACCAGAGCGTTCGGGCCGCCGGTACTGGAGAAAGAAAGCATGAGCAACTGGTTAGTAGACAAACTGATCCCTTCGATCATGCGTTCCGAGGTCAAGAAGAGCTCGGTCCCTGAAGGTCTGTGGCACAAATGCCCGTCTTGCGAGGCGGTGTTGTATCGTCCAGAGCTGGAAAAGACCCTGGACGTTTGCCCTAAATGCAACCACCACATGCGCATCGGCGCACGTGCGCGCATCGACATTTTCCTCGATGCCGAAGGTCGCAATGAACTGGGCGCCGATCTGGAGCCGGTTGACCGTCTGAAATTCCGTGACGGCAAGAAGTACAAGGATCGCCTGACCGCTGCCCAAAAGCAGACTGGCGAAAAAGACGCGCTGATCTCCGTCAGCGGTACCTTGCTGGGCATGCCAGTGGTGGTTTCGGCCTTTGAATTCGCCTTTATGGGCGGTTCCATGGGTGCCATCGTCGGTGAGCGCTTCGTGCGCGCCGCCAACTACGCGCTGGAAAATCGCTGCCCGATGATCTGCTTCGCTGCCTCCGGTGGTGCACGCATGCAGGAAGCGCTGATCTCGCTGATGCAGATGGCCAAGACTTCGGCTGTGCTGGCGCGTCTGCGTGAAGAAGGCATTCCATTCATCTCCGTACTGACCGACCCGGTCTACGGTGGTGTTTCGGCGAGTCTGGCGATGCTTGGCGACGTGATCGTCGGTGAGCCGAAAGCCCTGATCGGCTTCGCCGGTCCGCGCGTTATCGAACAAACCGTGCGTGAAAAACTGCCGGAAGGCTTCCAGCGCAGCGAATTCCTGCTGGAGCACGGTGCGATCGACATGATTATCCACCGTCAGGAACTGCGCCCGCGCCTGGGTAACCTGCTGGCACAGATGACTGGCAAGCCGACGCCGAAATTCGTCGCCGCGCCAATCGAGCCAATCGTGGTTCCTCCGGTACCTGCTGGCCTATGACCGAGCGCACCCTTGGCGAATGGCTCGCCTACCTTGAGCAGTTGCATCCGTCGGCCATCGACATGGGTCTGGAGCGTTCGCAACAGGTAGCGTCCCGCATGGGGCTGGGCCAGCCGGCGCCTCGGGTGATCACGGTCACTGGCACCAACGGCAAGGGTTCGACCTGCGCTTTCGTGGCTTCATTGCTGCGGGCGCAGGGCCTGAGCGTTGGTGTCTACAATTCCCCGCACCTGCTGCGTTATAACGAGCGGGTGCAGATCAATGGCGTAGAAGCTACTGACGCGCAGCTGTGTGAAGCCTTCGCGGCGGTCGAGGCCGGGCGCGGCGATACTTCGCTGACTTACTTCGAAATGGGCACCCTCGCGGCGTTCTGGCTGTTTCAACAGGCCGGGCTTGATGCGGTGGTGCTGGAAGTCGGTCTGGGCGGGCGTCTGGATACGGTCAATGTGGTCGACGCCGATATCGCGCTGGTCACCAGCATTGGCGTCGATCATGCCGACTATCTGGGCGACACCCGCGAGTCCGTGGCTTTCGAGAAGGCCGGAATTTTCCGTCAGGGCAAACCTGCCTTGTGCGGCGATCTGAATCCTCCGCAACCATTGCTGGACAAGGCGCGTGAACTGGCCTGTCCGTTTTTCCTGCGTGGGCGTGACTTCGACCTCGGTATTACTGATCAGCACTGGCAATGGCGCGGCACCGATGCGCAGGGGCAAGTGGTTGAACTGCGTGACTTGCCGCTGCTCGATCTGCCGATGGAAAACGCCGCACTGGCGTTGCAGGCGTATCTGCTGCTCGGTTTGCCGTGGGATTCGCAACAGATTGTGGCGGCATTGCAGGCGACGCGCGTGGTCGGTCGACTGGATCGTCGCTCGTTCGAGTGGAGCGGCAAGCGTCTGAATCTGTTGCTGGATGTTGGGCACAATCCGCATGCGGCCGAGTATCTGGCCCGCCGGCTGGCCTCGCGACCACCGGTCGGCAAGCGCCTGGCGGTGTTTGGTCTGCTGGCGGACAAGGATCTGGATGGTGTTGTCGGCGAGTTGAATGCTAGTGTCGAGCATTGGGCGGTAGCGCCGCTGGATTCACCGCGTGCTCGGCCGGTGAGTGAGTTGCATGCGGCCCTGCAGAACCTTGGCGCGTCCGTCACGTCTTATGACAGTGTCGCCGCCGCGCTGGAAGGGCAGTGCGCGGTAGCCACCAGCGACGACGAGATTCTGTTGTTCGGATCATTTTATTGTGTCGCCGAGGCCCTTGAATGGTTAGCCCGGCGCTCCACGGAGGAAGCGGCAAATGGCTTTGCTGGATAAAGCGTACAAGCAGCGCATGGTTGGCGCTTTGGTGCTGGTTGCGCTGGCGGTGATCTTCCTGCCAATGCTGTTTTCCCGCCAGGACGAGCAGCGTCAGGTAACCGTTGAGGCACCGGCAGCTCCGCAAGCGCCGGCCATGCCGCAAGTGCAAATGGAAACGGTGGCCGTGCCTGAGCCGCAAGCCTTGCCGCAGGAGCCAGTGCCAACGGATGAAGAAGTCGCCGAAGACACAGCGCCTGCTGCGCCCGTCGCACCGGCGCCAACAGCGCCTATCATGATCACCAAGCCTGTTGCGCCGCCCGCGGTGGCCAAGCCGATTCCGGCACCTGCTCAGCCGATCACTGCATCCTCGAGCAAGCCGGACACCACGCAAAGCCGCGTCGATGCCAACGGCCTGTCGGTGAGCTGGTCGGTGCAACTGGCCAGTCTGTCGAGCCGCGCCAGCGCCGAAAGCCTGCAGAAAACCCTGCGCAGTCAGGGCTATAACGCCTACATCCGCTCGGCCGATGGCAAGAATCGGGTGTTTGTCGGCCCGCTGATCGAGCGTGCCGAGGCTGATCGTCTGCGTGATCTGTTGGGTCGTCAGCAGAACCTCAAGGGTTTTGTTGTACGCTTCCAGCCTGAGCGCGGTTGAAAACTATCACCTCGATTGAAATGCACTGACAATCGCAGCTTACCGAGAGGCATGCGCTCTGCTAAAATGCGCCGCCTTATCCGTCTGTAGGCTGCACTGTGCCATTTACCTGGGTTGACTGGGCGATCGTTGCAATCATCGCCATCTCCGCTTTGATCAGTTTGAGCCGCGGCTTCGTCAAGGAAGCATTATCGCTGGTGACCTGGATCATCGCAGGAGTCGTCGCCTGGATGTTCGGTGGCTCATTGTCCGAGTACCTCGCCGGATACATCGAAACCCCATCGGCTCGCGTGATCGCGGGCTGTGCCATCATGTTTGTCGCCACACTGATCGTGGGCGCAATGATCAATTATCTTATCGGCGAGTTGGTACGCGTCACCGGGTTGTCCGGGACCGATCGATTCCTCGGCATGGCCTTCGGCGCAGCGCGTGGCGTGTTGCTGGTGGTCGTGGCGGTCGGGCTGTTGAGCCTGGGGCCGGTACAGCAGGACGGGTGGTGGAAAGAATCACAGCTCGTACCAAAATTTCTATTGGTCGCTGATTGGTCCAAAAACCTGATTCTCGGGTGGAGCAGTCAGTGGCTTGCCAGCGGAATCAGCGTACCCGCTGATATTCCGTTCAAGGAGCAACTCTTGCCGTCGGCGAAAACGCCTCAGTGAGTGTTGTTCAGTTCAGATCCATTAAGTAGGGGTTGCGTCGCATGTGTGGCATCGTCGGTATCGTCGGTAAGTCGAACGTCAATCAGGCGCTGTATGACGCGCTAACCGTGCTCCAGCACCGCGGCCAGGACGCTGCCGGTATCGTGACCAGCCATGATGGCCGGTTGTTCCTGCGCAAGGACAATGGCTTGGTGCGTGACGTGTTTCAACAGCGTCACATGCAGCGTCTGGTCGGCCACATGGGCATCGGTCACGTCCGTTACCCGACCGCGGGCAGCTCGACTTCGGCCGAAGCCCAACCGTTTTACGTCAACTCGCCTTACGGCATCACCCTGGCGCACAACGGTAACCTGACCAACGTTGAACAGTTGGCCAAAGAGATCTACGAATCCGACCTGCGTCACGTCAACACCAGTTCCGACTCGGAAGTGCTGCTCAACGTGTTCGCCCATGAGCTGGCCCAGCGCGGCAAGCTGCAACCGACCGAAGAAGACGTGTTTGCCGCCGTGACCGACGTGCACAACCGTTGCGTCGGCGGTTATGCGGTAGTGGCCATGGTGACCGGTTACGGCATCGTCGGTTTCCGCGACCCGCACGGCATCCGTCCGATCGTGTTCGGCCAGCGTCACACCGACGAAGGCGTCGAGTACATGATCGCCTCGGAAAGCGTTTCGCTGGACGTGCTTGGTTTTACCCTGATTCGCGACCTGGCGCCGGGCGAAGCGGTCTACATCACTGAAGACGGCAAGCTGCACACCCGTCAGTGCGCGACCAACCCGTCCCTGACTCCGTGCATTTTCGAACACGTCTACCTGGCGCGTCCGGATTCGATCATCGACGGCGTTTCGGTCTACAAGGCCCGTCTGCGCATGGGTGAGAAGCTCGCTGAGAAGATTCTGCGCGAGCGTCCAGAGCACGACATTGACGTGGTTATCCCTATTCCGGACACCAGCCGTACCGCGGCACTGGAACTGGCCAACCACCTGGGCGTGAAATTCCGCGAAGGTTTCGTCAAGAACCGTTACATCGGCCGTACCTTCATCATGCCGGGCCAGGCTGCGCGCAAGAAGTCGGTACGCCAGAAGCTCAACGCCATTGAGCTGGAGTTCCGCGGCAAAAACGTGATGCTGGTCGACGACTCGATCGTGCGCGGCACCACTTGCAAGCAGATCATCCAGATGGCCCGCGAAGCCGGCGCGAAAAACGTCTACTTCTGCTCGGCGGCTCCAGCGGTTCGCTTCCCGAACGTCTACGGCATCGACATGCCGAGCGCGCACGAACTGATCGCGCACAATCGCTCGACTCAGGACGTGGCGGATCTGATCGGTGCTGACTGGCTGATCTATCAGGACCTGCCTGACTTGATCGAAGCGGTCGGTGGCGGCAAGATCAAGATCGAGAACTTCGATTGCGCAGTGTTCGACGGCAAGTACGTTACCGGCGACGTCGACGAGGCGTACCTGAACAAGATCGAACAGGCGCGTAACGACTCCTCGAAGATCAAGACCCAGGCGGTCAGTGCGATCATCGATCTGTACAACAACTGAGTTTCTACCGGCCCTGAGGGGCCGGTTTTGTATCTGACTTTCAATTTTCGCGAACAGGGCAAGGAGTGACAGCATGAGTCAGGAATGGGATGCCGGTCGGCTGGACAGCGATCTCGAAGGCGTAGCGTTCGATACCCTGGCCGTACGTGCCGGTCAGCACCGTACGCCGGAAGGCGAGCACGGTGATCCGATGTTCTTCACCTCCAGCTACGTGTTCCGCACCGCCGCCGATGCGGCCGCAAGGTTTGCCGGCGAAGTGCCGGGTAACGTTTACTCGCGTTACACCAACCCTACCGTGCGTGCGTTCGAAGAGCGCATTGCTGCGCTGGAAGGCGCCGAGCAAGCCGTTGCGACCGCCACCGGCATGGCCGCCATCATGGCGGTGGTGATGAGCTTGTGCAGCGCCGGCGATCACGTGCTGGTTTCGCGCAGTGTGTTCGGTTCGACCATCAGTCTGTTCGAGAAGTACTTCAAGCGTTTCGGCGTTGAAGTCGATTACGTACCGTTGGCCGATCTGTCGGCCTGGGATGCGGCGATCAAGTCGAACACCAAACTGCTCTTCGTCGAATCACCATCCAATCCTTTGGCGGAACTGGTCGATATCACCGCACTGGCTGAAATCGCTCACACCAAAAGCGCGATGCTGGTGGTCGACAACTGCTTCTGCACGCCCGCTTTGCAGCAGCCGCTGAAAATGGGGGCTGACATCGTTGTGCACTCGGCAACCAAGTTCATCGACGGCCAGGGCCGTTGCATGGGCGGCGTGGTTGCCGGTCGCAGCGAGCAGATGAAAGAAGTCGTCGGCTTCCTGCGCACTGCCGGGCCGACCTTGAGCCCGTTCAACGCATGGATCTTCCTCAAAGGTCTGGAAACCCTGAACCTGCGGATGAAGGCGCACTGTGCCAATGCCCAGGAGCTGGCCGAATGGCTGGAGCAGCAGGACGGCATCGAGAAGGTCCATTACGCCGGTCTCAAGAGTCATCCGCAGCACGAGTTGGCCCGGCGTCAGCAGAAGGGCTTCGGTGCGGTGGTGAGTTTTGAAGTCAAGGGCGGCAAAGAGGGCGCGTGGCGCTTTATCGATGCAACCCGCTTGATTTCGATCACGGCCAACCTCGGTGACAGCAAAACCACCATCACGCACCCGAGCACCACGTCTCACGGCCGCCTGGCGCCGCAGGAGCGTGAAGCTGCGGGTATTCGTGACAGCCTGATTCGCATCGCGGTCGGTCTGGAAGATGTAGTCGACCTGCAAGCCGACCTGGCGCGCGGTCTGGCGGCGTTGTGATCGAGTTGTCCACTCCGTCAGCGGGTACCCATGGCCGCGTTGCGCTGGTCACGGGGGCCGCGCGTGGCATCGGTCTGGGGATTGCGGCGTGGTTGATCAGCGAAGGCTGGCAAGTGGTGCTGACGGATCTGGATCGTGCGCGCGGTTCGAAAGTGGCGAAGGTGCTGGGCGAAAATGCCTGGTTCATCGCGATGGACGTTGCTGATGAGGCTCAGGTTGCGCTGGGCGTCGCTGAAGTATTGGGACAGTTTGGTCGCCTCGATGCACTGGTGTGCAACGCGGCGGTCGCTGACCCGCACAACATCACGCTCGAAAGCCTCGACCTGGCTTACTGGAATCGCGTGCTGGCGGTAAACCTCAGCGGGCCGATGTTGCTGGCCAAGCACTGTGCGCCGTATCTGCGTGCGCACAACGGTTCGATCGTCAATCTGGCCTCTACTCGTGCGCGGCAGTCGGAGGCGGACTCCGAGGCGTATGCGGCGAGCAAGGGCGGTTTGTTGGCGCTGACGCATGCGCTGGCAATCAGTCTGGGGCCGGAGATTCGCGTCAACGCCGTCAGTCCGGGCTGGATCGATGCGCGCGATCCTTCTGCACGTCGAGCGGAGCCTTTGGCGGATGCTGATCATGCTCAGCATCCGGCGGGCAGGGTAGGGACGGTCGAGGACGTGGCGGCCATGGTCGCCTGGTTGCTGTCGAGGAATGCCGGGTTTGTCACCGGGCAGGAGTTCGTCGTCGATGGCGGCATGACGAAAAAGATGATCTACAGCGAGTAGATCGCCTTTTTCTCTGAATTTGCGTTGAATCAACTGACGCCTTCGCGAGCAGGCTCGCTCCCGCATTTGGAATGCAGACCCCCTGTGGGAGCGGGTTCGCTCGCGAAAGCGGTTTTGCAGGATGGAAACAATTTCGTCTTTTTCAGAAAAACTTCAATCCTGCTATTGACTTAGGTCTGCTACCTGCGTAAATTTCGCGGCCTCGGAGATGCAAACGGGTGATTAGCTCAGCTGGGAGAGCGTCTGCCTTACAAGCAGAATGTCGGCGGTTCGATCCCGTCATCACCCACCACTCCCCGAGAAACTTGCGTAAGCAAGAACGTAGGCTGAAAGTGCCTGCACCGACGCGCAGCGGTAGTTCAGTCGGTTAGAATACCGGCCTGTCACGCCGGGGGTCGCGGGTTCGAGTCCCGTCCGCTGCGCCATATTTTACGAGTCAGGCATTGTCTGGTTCGCGATTGCAAGGCACCGAAGCCTGCAGTCAAAACGAGTTACTTGAGCGCAAGCTCAAAGCGATACGCAGCGGTAGTTCAGTCGGTTAGAATACCGGCCTGTCACGCCGGGGGTCGCGGGTTCGAGTCCCGTCCGCTGCGCCATATCTGCTTCAAGGACCACTGAACGCCTTGAAGCACCGAAAGCAACCTTTGGTTGATTCGGAATCGATAGCAAAGACCCTGGTCGAAAGACCGGGGTTTTTTGTGTCTGAAATTTTCCTTCCGCTCCCATCACGCAACCCGGCTCCCTGTAGGAGCTGCGGCAC